>CAZZFH010000016.1:0-15213 GCA_964653295.1 uncultured Candidatus Bathyarchaeia archaeon
AAGGCGATCTCCTCGATACCTTTCTCCTCTGCTACCATGATGTAACGTTCTACTGTTGAACTCCTCGCGTCTGAGGAGTAGCTCTCGTGGACATGGTAATCGAATCGGGCAACCTTCATACCGCATATGGAGGCATCTGGATATTTAGAATTTCACCGGGCTCAGCAAATCTAGAATTGAAATACCTAGTCTAGGTACCTATCCTTAATGGGGTATAATGGTCTCTCTCAATCATCCGTTATCGCTTTTAAATAAAAAAAGAGAAACATGACGAGTCCCATGGAAGCGGTTGCACGCGGAGTAATAGAACAAGCCATAGACGATGAATTAACAGAGAAAAGGCTTGAACTCAACCTCAACACCTTCAAACGGTTTGAGGAAGAAGGCTACGTAAAATCCGCGGAAAGCGCCATGTTTGGCAAGATATACGCCGAGGCTTTCAACTATTTTGTAAACTATAAGATGTACTGCAAGGACCCCATAAGCCTTGAGGAGATGGAGGAATTCGAGCGAGTAATCGACCGAAGAATCCTTGAAATATGGAGCAAAATAATGCATCTCTCGGCTAGATAAATGGGGGGCGCGACCGGGGAAAGGTGAGGAACCCCGAGCCCCTGATAATCCCTGTTTTTCTGTCCGGTGAGACGGTTTTAACATGTTTTCTGTAGAAACAGATTACAGACAGTAATAGTTAATAGCAGCCTTGTCATCATGCGATTTGGCGGGTGAGTGGGACCTCCTACCCGTTCCGCCTTACAAACCCCGTGGCAAGGAGGAGAACAGGATGAATACAAAAGAAATTAGTTTAACAGCAGTTATCGCGGCGCTCTACGCGGCGATAGTCATTATTCTCGCACCAATCAGTTTTGGTCCAATACAACTCAGGGTAGCAGATGCATTGATACCGTTAGCCGCCCTCCTAGGGCTCCCAGCAGTATATGGAGTAGCATTAGGAGCCCTAGTAGCGAATACTTACTGGTTCCTAAGCCCAATTGATATAATTCTTGGAACTGCTGCGAACCTCGTGGCAGGATATTTGATCTATCGATACAAGGAGAGGGTTATCGTTGCTTCAGTCGCCGCATCAGTGGTGATTGGGGTAGTAGTCGGGGGATACCTCTGGTTATTCTTCCCACCCCCAAGCATCCTAGGAATCCAACTTCCAGCGTGGCTCGGGATGATCATAAGCATAACCCTGAGCAGTATACTGGCGATAACAGTGATAGGATTGGTGTTGTTGAGGTTATTAGAGGGCTCTGGTTATCTTGACCAGTTTAAGGCATGATCTTATACCCTAGAATCCCTATCATCTCCCCGTGAACATCAAAATAATCCGAGTTATGGCGAGATTCGGGACAGCGAGCCCAGTAATCGGGGCGATAACTATCCTAATCAGTATATCCATGACCCCCAATTGGAGTCTTAGCCAGTCTCTCATTGATCTTGGCTCTGAAGGCTTTGGCTCTGTTTTGTTCAATAGCGGCTTGTTGATGGCGGGCTCATTGTCGATGCTGTATGCTGCTGGATTATTCGAGTTTACTAAAGGAGATATCGTTGGGCAGATTGGTAGCGCTGCTTTTCTCTTCTATGCGTTATCCACGTGTATTCTGGGAATCGCGGTAATAGATCTCGGTGATTTTCTTGATCAGATCCCATTGGTGCTCTTCGCCATGATTCCCATCAGCGCAGCTATGCTCAGCTATAACCTGTACACTAGGAACCTAACGAGATATGCACTACTGGGGGCTCTGGCGGCGATATTCGGGATCATCCCATGGGTCAGGGGGGGTCCAGTAAATGCAGTTAATCAGTTAATCACATTGATACCCATCAGTGTACTACAGATGGCATTAGGGCTCCACATGTATAGACTCGAGGAACCCGTAGAATTCGATTAACGGTCGCCAAACAGCTTCTTTGATAATCGTTGAAAAATAGTCTTGGTATCAGTCACATCGATTGTCTTGTTGACTTTCTGCATCACAGGCGAATCCAAGCTCATTGATTCACATCCGGTAGGTACTATCTTAACCCCAAGAGATGCGGCTGGCTCTGGGTTGAACCTCTTCGTTGGTTTACAGTAGGGGCAGTGGTGAATTAAGCCGCTGATGCGCTCGGTCTTGAGGTATCTCACCGCTAACCCCACGGTGGGGAATTCAAAATATCCTCCTGTCTCCCCTATCGCGCCCATCTTTTTACCGGGGTAATTCTCCGGAACCAAGTGAATACAGTCAACTCGGTGTACAGTGTTTACCCCAGACTCGAGATCTACATCTACACAAAACACAGAGTCTTACCGTGATGGGTGATTAAAATATGTTTAGGGATATACCCTTCGCATATCCCTCGGGAAAGGCACAGTGTCCCTGATATGCTCTAGCTTTAGCATCCACATGAGCACCCGCTCCACGCCCAACCCGAAGCCGCTATGAGGCACAGTACCCCATTTCCTGAGATCCATATACCACTCATAGTTGGATGGGTCTAAGCCATCATCGATGGTTCTCTGATAGAGTTGTTCATAGTTATGCACCCTCTGACCGCCGCCAATGATCTCGCCATACCCCTCTGGGGCAAGCAGGTCTGAGCTAAGGGTTACCTCTGCTCTATCTGGGTCAGGCATATGGTAGAAGGGCTTGATACCGCTTGGGAAGCCCACGACCCAGAAGGGTGTCTCAAATTCTTCGGTTAATGGTCCTTCTTGTTGCCACCCGAAGTCGTCTCCCCAGAACATTTCTACTCCTTTGGATTGGACAATCTCAACAGCCTCATCATAAGAGATCTTAGGGAAAGGCGCCTTCAACGAAGCCAGATACTCTGGGTCTCGTCCAGCTGCCTTAACCTTCTCAGGCATCTCTGAGGCTAACGTATTGGCGATATGAGAAACCAATCTATCACCTGAATCCTGTATATCGCTCAGGGTACTCCAAGGCTCCTCAAGCTCCATGTGAAGGAACTCCGACAAATGCCGCCTAGTCCTTGAAGGCTCTGCCCTGAAGCTCGGAGCAATAGTATAGATCTTGCCCAGGCTACTGATTAAAGCCTCGGCGTATAGTTGCCAGCTCTGGCTCAGATAGACGCCCTCACGCTCGAAATAATTCACGCTGAAGAGGGTGGATCCACCTTCAACTGAGGCGGTCATGAACATGGGTGTCTGGACCTCAGTGTATTCATTTTCTTTGAACCAGTCTCGTGCAACCTGTAGGAACTTGGCTCTTATCTGGAATATGTTCTGGAGTTTTGGCTCTCTGATGTACAGGTGCCTGTTGTCCATGAGGAACTCGATGCCCTGCTCCTTCTTTACTATAGGATAATCTAGTTTGGACTCGTATACCGCTCCAACCCCATTGACCCGCACCTCCCATCCACCGGGAGCCCTCTCATCCTGCTTAATCTTGCCTTTGAGCTCTAGTGCTGTCTCTAGTGGGTATTTCTCTACGTTATTGAATGTCTCTTCGTCGATGTTGCGTTTACTCAGTGTGCATTGAATTACCCCTGATCCATCCCTTAGCTCTAGGAACTGAATGCCTCCACTGCTACGGCT
Source organism: uncultured Candidatus Bathyarchaeia archaeon (assembly GCA_964653295.1). Taxonomy (GTDB): domain Archaea; phylum Thermoproteota; class Bathyarchaeia; order TCS64; family TCS64; genus RBG-16-57-9. Next base: position 3,545 of record CAZZFH010000016.1, read on the forward strand.
GGTGTATATCCAGCCACGGAGTTTAATCTCTGCCCCGTCCTCAATATTGCCACCTAAAATATCGGCTGCTTTTACGAATCCAGTCATCTTACCCATCCAATGATAGATGTAATTATTAAAGACGTTTACCATCCAAGGGATTTTTGAAGGTTTATCTTATGCCGCTTCTTTGGGCTCTTAGCTGAGAGTATGAAGTATATCATGTATTGGAGTATTGAACCGGATAGGCTGGATGCAGCGTTAAAGAAGCTGCAAAAGATCGTTCCAGACGAGTCTGGGAAATACCCGGAAAAACTCAGTGAGAGCTATAGCCTTGGAGGAGAACTCAACGGGTTTAGACTAGTCGAGGCAACAGAGGAACAGCTAAGAAACCTCATGGCAGAGACGATCCCAGAGGTCCAGTTCAGTTATGTCCCATTATTCGAGTTCCCCAAAGTAGCCAAGACATATACAGGGGCAAAAAAGTAGCAACACTAGTACATTTTTTCACTATCTTATTCCTTTTATTCATTATGAGCAAGCCAAGCCCACGTGAAATTATGGATGGATTCGAGGCATCCCGAGCAAAGACCTTCTTCTACATGGCTCAGGCACTGATAGATGAGCTAGGGGAAGAAAAAGGAAGAGAGGTAATCAGAGATACTGTTTGGAAGATGAGCAAGAACAGCGGTGAAGCCACACGGAAACGATACCAAGAAAATGGCATAGAGAATACTTGGGAGAACCATAGAGCCGAGAATGGACCAGTCTACGCTGTGGCATGGATCGGGGGCACCATAATAAATGCGCCCAAAAAGAAGGTCATAGAGTATTCTTACTGTCCATTGGGGGTTGCGTTTACTAGGATGGGGAAGGAAGCTGAGGAGCTAGGGGATATTTATTGTGGTGTGACTGATGATGCATTCTGGTCTGGATTCAACCCTGAATGGCGTGTCACACGAGAAAAGACCTACAGCAAAGATGGGATATGTCGCCTCGTCTGGACAAGAGATTAGAGGGTAATCATCTTTGAGGCTACCTTGAGGAGTGTCTCGTAGAGTTCCTTTACCCCTTTTACCTCGATATACTCTGATGGGCTATGGGGATACTTGATGGTGGGTCCAACGGAGATTATATCTATGCCTTTCTTGAGATGCGCTATCACGCCACACTCCAAGCCACCATGAATACCGGTTACTTTTGGCTTCTTCCCAAGGACCTCCCCATAGGACTCCTCAACAAGCATAAGCAGCTTGGACTCAGGATCAGCCTTCCACCCAGAAGAGATATCACGTAGTTCAGCCTTTACCCGGTGTTTCTCGCCCAGCTCGACTAGTATGCGTTGATTATCATAGCCATCCTTCATATCACTCGTACGGCTGCTTACTTGAACGATGAACGAGTTGTTCTCGGTCTTCACGATACCATTGTTATTGCTGGTTTGCACAAGTCCAGAGTAGTCAGAGCTCCACGACTTGGGACCAAAAGGTATCTCAGCAACCAGATTGAGCATCTTCTCAGTCTCATGAATAGGGGCAGAGGGGAGAGGAGTAGTTGGAACCGCTTTCACCTTGAGACCCCTCTCATGGGTCTTATCAACACTCTTCGCCCAGTCCTCAATGATTTCTATAGCTTGCTCGCTTTTTCTAGATGGGACCAATATGTCTGCGTAGGAGTTCCTCGGTATGACATTGCTTCTGGTGCCTCCCTCGAAGTGAATGAGTCTTATCGGTATCTCTGAGTGTAGTTTTAGCAGGCATTCCGCCAATAGCTTGTTAGCGTTGTATCGAGGGAGATGAATATCCACACCTGAATGCCCTCCTTGCAGCCCATCTATAGATACCCTGAGAGCTTCTCTTTTATCAGGCATCTTGGGTCTGAAATCTATCTTGTAGGATAAACCTCCTCCACCAGCGCTGCTGACTATGATTACCCCTGCTTCTTCGCTGTCCAAGTTGATCATATGCTTGGCAGTGAAGAAATCAGAGGTAAGGCTGCGAACACCGGTGAACCCAGCCTCCTCATCAACAGTAAACAATGCCTCAAGCCTACCATTGTGCACCAGCGTCTCATCGATGAGAACAGCCATAGCGAGCGCCATTCCCATTCCGTTATCTGCTCCGAGACTAGTATGGTGGGCGGTTACTCTTCCTGTTTCTTTCATCAATGGGATTGGGTCTGTGTTGAAGTTGTGGCTGCTTTCTAGTGTCTTTTCACATACCATGTCCTGATGGGCCTGAAACATTAATACAGGTACATTATCGCATCCTGATGCGGCTTCCCGTATCAATAATACGTTGCCTACCTCGTCTCGCTCATAGCCCAGATTATGCTCAAGCGCCCAATTCTTGAGGTATGCCTGAACTCTCTCCTCATGTTTGCTGCAGCGAGGTATCCTTGTTATCTCTTCAAATATCTGCCAAACTGGCTCGGGTTCCAGTTCTTCAAGTAAATATGCCATAGATATGGTATGTTGTTCAGGGATTTAATGGTAATCTGATCCAGTGTCAATTATTCTTCGAAGCAGTATTATACAAACTTGGAGATTTGAAGGCAATGGAGACCCCAAACCTAGTCACGGAGAGGCTTTACCTACGTCCTATCACGACTGACGATATCGACTTCATCTTTGAACTGTTTAGGCGACGCGAGACCAACAAGTACAGTGAACACCCTGATCTCAAGACACGAGATGAGGCTAGAGAGATGTATGAGAGCTATCTGAGATCGGGGTTTGAAAATCATTTCAGGGTCATAATAGAGAATAAAGAGACAGGGACCCCCATGGGGACAATTAGGCTCTACAAGTACACTAGTGCCCATAAACGAGCCGAGATAGGGTATGATCTGTTGAAAGATTACTGGGGAAACGGGTATATCACGGAATCTGTTCGAGCCATAATCAATTACGGGTTCAACGACCTTGGGCTAATAAGAATCGAGGCAACAGTAAACCCAGAAAACAGCCGCTCCATCCGCGTTCTAAAGAGAACAGGCTTCAAGCACGAAGGAACACTACTGAAAAAATATTATTACAGAGGAAGTTTCCACGACGAACTAATATATGGATTGATAAAAGAGTAGACTACCAGCCAATGGCACAGCCATCAGACCGTGGCTCAGAGCCAGCAGTCAACACACCAGTCACAGGATTCCGGTGAATTATCTGACCCCTACCGAATATTCCTCTCCTCCATCCACTGCATGGTACCACCTCGTGACCCATACCAGATAATTCGCTCATCACCTCGACGCTGATCTCATCCTCGATGTATACCTTACCTCCACTTTGGCCATTGAGTATACAGAATCGTCCAGCATCCAGTGCCTCCTGAGGATTCATGCCATAATCCACCATGTTGACCACAACCTGTGTGTGCCCCTGAGGCTGCATGAAGCCCCCCATAACGCCGAAAGGTGCATAGAGTTCCCCGTCCTGCATGAGCATACCGGGGATTATAGTATGGTATGGGCGCTTATTGGGTTCGAGCCTGTTGGGGTGATCTGGGTCTAGGCTGAATCCATAGCCACGGTTCTGTAGCGTGAAGCCACATCCCTTGGGGATTATGCCGGTACCGAAGCCAGCGTAGTTACTGATGATGAAGCTGCAGGCGTTACCCATTCCATCCACGATACAGAAATAGACTGTATCTGATCCTGCAACAGGCGACCCTTTTTCAATATCCACTGTAGCTTTCTCTGGATGGATTAACTGCCTGCGTTTCGCAGCGTATTCCTTACTGATAAGCTCCTCAACAGGAACCTCAGTAACATCTGGATCAGCAACATACCACCTTGAATCAGCGAATGCCAGCCTCATCGCCTCAATCAATGTATGTAAATGATTTGTACTGCCATGAGGAACCCCTGAGAAATCAAACTCCTCAAGAATATTCAAAGCAATCAAGGCAGTAATACCCTGACCATTGGGCGGTATCTCAAAGACATCAAGCCCCTTGTAATTCGTGGTAATGGGCTTAGGGAAAGTGCTGTAATGATTCTTAAGATCATCAAGAGACATCAGACCCCCCATGGGCTCAAGTACCTTAACGATCTCCTCAGCGATCCTACCCTCATAGAAACCAGCCTTACCATGCTCAGCAACCGTCCTGAAAGTCTTGGCTAGGTTCACGTTCTTCATTATCTCCCCAGCCCTCGGTGCTCTCCCATTGAGAAGCATCTCCTCATAATGTGGACCAGTCTTGAGCTTGGGGATACCCCTATCCCATGACCTTGCAGTTATGGGGCTAACCGGGAACCCCTCTTCACCTAATTTGATGGCAGGAGCCAGAACATTGGATATATCCATGGTTCCGAAGTGTTCTATGGTATCTACCCATCCAGCAGCTGCACCTGGAACAGTCACAGAGTGTGGACTAGTTGAGGGTAACTGCCCTGTTATCCCATGCTCAGCGAGAAACTTTATGTTAAGAGCAGCAGGAGCCCTCCCACTCGCGTTCAAGCCCATCACTGACTTGGATTTTGCATCAAAGAATAAGCAAAAAGCATCCCCACCTATACCTGTACTGCAAGGCTCTGTCATGTTTAGGGCGGCTGCGACTGCTACTGCGGCATCGGCTGCGTTTCCGCCTTGTTTGAGTATCTCTATCCCAGCCATTGAGGCAAGAGGTTGACTGCTAGCTACCATCCCATGTGTCCCATATACTGGACTGCGTCGTGAGTTGAACTTCATACCATGAGAACCAAGATGGCTGGACATAAGCATAACGCTATCCAAACAACACCAGAGTCTCAAAGGACCCAGGGAAATACATCAGTATGTAGAGAAATGAGAGTATATAGAATATTATACTAACTTCCATTATAGTGTCTAAATTATGCAGTGTTTGTATGGTTCGCTACTTCACTCTATTTATATATAATGCAGAATATATTCAATATGTCCACAATTCACAGAAGGGTGCGAATATGAGTGAAAAGATGGATCCCAGAATAAGACTTCTGGAGCGGTTGAAGCTTCAGTTAAGTGGTCACGTATACGTAGGAGACCGATTCAAGGAGGGATGGAAAGAACCTATCCCGCATTATGCATTCAAGTGCCCAAAGCATGGTATAATCGTTGATTACCCACACGGGTATAATCAGAGGCTTGAATGTCCCCTTTGTAGGGAAGAGGAAAAAGCAGCCATCAAGCAGACCAACTGAAATTCTCTATGTTTTTTGGTTTATTTTCTCAGTATTGTTTGAGTATTCTACTTTTCAATCGCAACTGCTAAAACAAAGTTTAACGAAGTCAAATGATACGTTATGCTTACTGATAGACACTCCAATATTGAGAAGGAGCTAATTGGAGAAGTCTGGCAGACAAGCCAGATCTATGAAAACATGCTAGTCCTCGCAGATGAGATTGGCAGCAGATTCGCAGGAACCCCAAGCGAAAAAAAAGCCCAAGATTATTTGGTGAAAAAACTCAAAGAATATGGTTATCTCAACGCTAAAGCCGTTCCATTCAATTATTACGGCTGGAAACGTGGTCCTGTTACCCTTAAAATGACAGCCCCCGTGGAGCGAGATTTCGATGCTATAAGCCTCGCCATGAGCCCCGGGGGGACTGTTGAAGCTGAGGTGATAAACCTTGGAACAGGAAGCCCAGAAGAATTTGAGGCAATTAACCCAGAGGATGTCAAGGGAAAAATAGTTCTTTGCAGCAGCGCTACGAGCCCAACTGGGAAAAGAGTGCACAGACGCACCAAATATGGTTACGCGGTGAAGTATGGGGCAATTGGATTCATATTCATGAACCATAACCCAGGTCAACTAGCACCCACCGGAAGCCTAAGACCCAGCTATAGGATGGGCGGCGAGATACCGGGAGTAGGTGTTAGCCTTGAGACGGGGGCACTGATGCTTCGTTTGGCGAAGGGCAAACCGGTTCGAGTAAAATTAACCGATAAGAGCAAGGTAATCCCAGACAGTAAATCAGCCAACATAGTAGCAGAGCTACCGGGAAATACCGATGAATGGATAGTAGTGGGAGGCCACTATGATGGTCATGATATCGCTCAGGGAGCCATGGATAACCTAAGCGGGACAGCGGTTACGCTGGAGCTTGCCCGGGTATTGAAGCCATTTGAGGGGAAGTTTAGGAGGGGAATCCGTTTCATCTGCTTTGCCTGCGAGGAGATAGGGGTTACTGGGAGCACTTGTTATGTTGCTGGTCACCTTGACCAGATGGAAAACACAGCCATGATGGTTAACCTTGAGCTAGGTGGACTGGCATTCAAGGATGGGATGAAGCATGCAGCCTTCACAGTTTATCAGCCACCCGAGATGATGCAATGGCTAGAGCGCTTCCTCAATGAGGTTGCTTACCCCACTAGTATTCATACTGGTATGAGCGCAGCCAGTGACCATTGGCCATTCGTTATGCAGGGAGTCCCGGCTATCTATATGCATGAGGAGCCCAGCATGAGGCAGCTTGTTCAGGGTAGAGGATGGGGTCATACAACAGCAGACTGCATGGATAAGGTTGATCCCAGAAACCTCCAAGAGGGCGCTATGCTGATGGTAAGGCTGCTATTGAGGCTGGCTAATCAGAGGAAGAAGATTGCTAGGCATACTCCTTTGAATAAGATTGTGAGAGATCTTGAGAAATCTGGTATGAGAAAGACTCTGGAGGTCCAGTTGAAGTGGCATCCGGAGTCACCCAGATAACCCCCTTTTTTATTATAATTAAATAAAACCTCAGTTTAATTTCTTTTTATGTATAAAGTAGTAGCACGAATCGTGGATATGAAGGGAAAATGCCCATACCATAAGAAAGGAGACTTCATCATGATAGAGAACGACTTGTTATCTTTGCCTAGTGGAAGAAAAGCCTGCATATGGTCACTCTCAGCGCTGATACCCTTCCTTTCTTCGGTTCAAAGGGAACACGCAGAACCAGATGATTGGCTATCAGCGGTGGATTATATCCAGTGCCCTGACTCCAGCGTCGAGGTGCTATGGGCGATAGAGAAAGAGAAGGTTTAAACCCAGGTCGAGTAACCTAATATTACGCTTCTCTTTGCTCCTGTAGCAGTTATTATGTTACTTGGGGTTCCCATTATGTGCTCGTTTGCTAGTAACGCGATGAGTAGTGCCTCTTTTGCTTCGCTTGGTATACCTAGAGTTGAATAATCGTATACTGGTGCACTTAGTCTGTCTCGCAGTCCCTCAATGATCACTGGGTTTCTTGAGCCACCGCCTGAGACATATACGGCGTCTATCTCCCCCGGTAAATGGGTCTCGTAGGCTTGAATTATAGTCTCTACAGTGAGTCTAGTTACTGTGGCTATCAGGTCTTCTAGGGATAGATGGAGTTCCTCAGCCCTTTTCGCAGTTTCTTCTGAGTATTGTTCCCCGAAGACTTCTCGTCCAGTCGTCTTTGGCGGCTTGAGCATATAGTAAGGATGATTCATCAGCTCATCGAGCATTTTCTGGTTGACTTCCCCTCTACATGCAATTGAACCATCAACGTCATGGCTCGCACCAGTATAATGTTTCACCAAGGCATCGATAATCATATTCCCGGGACCAGTATCAAAAGCGACCACATCATCCACTGAGACCCCCATTGGTAGATATGTTAGGTTGGCTATGCCCCCAATGTTTTGAAGAACCCTATTCTCGTCTGGGTCTCTATGAAGCACGTAATCAAGGTAGGGGGTTAATGGAGCCCCCTCTCCACCCACTGCCATATCGGCTTTTCGGAAATCAGATACAACAGGCAACCCGGTTTTCTCAGAGATAACTGCGGGTTCACCGATCTGTAGGGTTGACCTTGAGATATAACCTGAGACCGATTCTGCGATTGGTTGATGCCATATGGTCTGTCCATGGCTACCAACAAAGTCAACATCTTCTCTCGTGACCTCCAGATCATTGATCAGGTTATTCGCTGCCTCTGCGAAGGCTCTCCCAAGGACTGTGTTCATCTCGCAGACATCTTGAACAGTGCCATGACCGGGTTTGAAGAGATTGAATACCCTTTCCCTCACATAATCAGCAAATGAGTACGTCTTGTAGCCGATGAGTTTGACCTCAGCGCTATCTCCAGTTCCAGATATATCAGCAAGGGCAACTGTAATACCATCAGCAGATGTCCCAGACATCAACCCAATGATCTTTCTGGTCTCCTTTTCCCTCAACTCAGAAACACGACGATAGAGGTCCTTCACAGCTACTCCTCCACCCGGTAGACGGTCTTACCCTGGACAATTGTCTCTAATACATTGAAACCATCATCCAAGATGGCTATATCCGCGTCATAACCATTTTCTAACCTGCCTTTGGTCTTCAGTCCAAGTAGTCTCGCTGGGTTATCTGTCGCCATCTGGATAGCATCTGGAAGAGTAACGCCCACTTTTTCCACCATGTTCTGCACAGCCTGATTAAGACCGATAGAGCTTCCAGCGATTACACCCGACTCTAGCTTGATGAACCCATCCTCGATGAGAAAGGTTCTACCATCAATGACATGCTCGCCATCGGGAAGCCCAGCGGGTTTTATCGAATCAGACACAAGAACAACGTTATCGACGCCCTTGAGCCTGACAGTGAGCCCAAGTATTGCAGGGTGAACATGATAACAGTCTGCGATAAGCTCAACCATCACATCCCTTGTCTCAAGGGCAGCACCCACGATCCCTGGCTCCCGGTGATGAAGCCCACGCATCCCATTCCAGAGATGCCCCAACAGGGACACACCCGCTTCAAAAGCATCGTTAGCTTCAGCGTAAGAGGCATCTGTATGCCCAGCGGAAACCACAACACCGTTTTCCCTTAGAAATCTTACCGCATCAACACCATTCTCGATCTCAGGAGCCAAAGTGACAAGTCTGAGTGTTCCATCTGAGGCATTTAGAAGTGTCTCCAGCTCCTCAATTACTGGTTTTCGGATATACTCTTGCTGTGCACCTATCCGATGAGGACTGATATATGGTCCTTCGAGGTGAGAACCCAATACCTTGGCTCCCGGAACCTTCTGCTTGACCTGTTTAATTCGTTTCAATGCCTCAATGATTTCCTCATAAGGAGCAGTCTGGGCTGTCGCGAGGAACCCTGTTACTCCGTTTTGGGCTAGATGCTTTGAGATCTGCTTGATGCTATCAGGGTCTTTATCCATTGCATCATATCCAGCTAACCCGTGGACATGTATATCAATGAACCCGGGCACTATCCAAGAGCCTCCGTAATCTGTTATCTCGCCTTTGGAGGATCTGCGTTGACCTACATATTGTATCGTGGAATCTTGGATCTCGATCTGCCCCTCTTCGATAATCTGGAATGGGGTGACTATTCTTCCCCTGAGGACCCTCACCTATCTGGCCTCCTCGTAGAGAAGATGCTTCTCCCGTTCCTTGAGATACATGTTCTTCGCCTCTTCCCATGAAGCCAATATGTTTTCCACGGGGTCTCCATTCTCAAGCTGCATCCTCAGCTTATCGGTTCCTGCCAGTAAATCAAAGTGACGTCTACTGTCATATGTTGGGTCATTGAACTGGAACCTTGGATGTAGCTCCATCAATGTTGACAGGAGATGCAAACCAGTTTCAACAGGCTTGAACACATTCCTATCGGTTACATGAACCTGAACTCCGCTACATCTCTCACCCTTAACCCCCCAAAATGTCGGTGTAAAATAACAACTTCGGAACCCTACCCCCAGTAAGCCCAGCGTATTCATTGAGTCTGCCCATCGCTTACCATCGACCCAAGGCGCCCCAAGATACTCAAAAGGTCGGGTAGTACCTCGCCCCTCGGAAATATTGACGCCCTCAAAGAAGCAGGTACCGGGAAATACGGTGGCAGCCTCTAAGGAAGGCAGATTAGGGCTAGGTTGGACCCATGGGAGCCCGGTTTCATCAAACCATTGTTCTCTGTACCATCCCTCCATGGGCACTATGCTTAGATCGCATTTTATTGTGGAGTTGATGAAGGATGATAATTCTCCTATTGTCATCCCATGCCTGATGGGAATAGGGTGGAGCCCAATGAAGGACTCAAAACCTTGCTCCAAGATGTTTCCTTCAACACTTTCCCCGTTTATCGGGTTTGGACGATCCAAGACAACCAGACTCACACCTTGTTTCTTGGCTGATTCCATGCAGTATGTAAGGGTAGACACATATGTGTAGAATCTCGCACCACAGTCCTGGATATCAAAGACCAGCATATCGATGCCATCCAGCATCTCCTCAGAGGGCGCCCTGTGTTCACCATACAGACTATAGACAGTGAGTCCTGTGTGTGGGTCAATATGATTGGAGACCTCCAATGCGTCCTGTATATCGCCCCTTGCTCCGTGTTCTGGGCCAAAAACTGCCTTTAGCTTGATTTTATCGTGTCTATGGAAGGCGTCTAGTGTTGATTCGAGGCTGGTGGTTATGCCTGTTGGATTTGTAATCAAGCCTATCTGGTTGTCCCCGAGATACTTTCTCGGGTTTTCTAGTAAGACATCTACACCGTTCAGCACACTCAAACCGAGTACCTCCAATGAACTACCGGTTCATCTAGCTCTTTGAACATCATTCATCACCACTCAATATCTGCCTCATGGTACTGGTTTTCAACTCAATGTCAGCCTCTTCTGGGCTCTTATTGGTTAAAATAACAAGTATGGCAACCCTAGCGTCCCAATTGGCTGCCTTGAGAGCTTTCTCAGACTCATCCAAGGAAGCCATAGCTATCTCGGCTACGATTTTTTTGCTCCTCTCCTTGAGCTTTCTATTGGTTGCCTGAACCCCAACCATATACCCATCATAGACCAACCCCAACTTCATCATGGCTGTAGTAGTCATCATATTGAGAACCATCTTCTGGGCTGTACCGGCTTTCATCCTTGTTGATCCAGCCACGATCTCGGGTCCAACAACAACCTCGATAGGCGTATCAACAAGCTTTGATAAGGGAGTATCTTGGTTACAGGATAAGCCAACGGTTTGAGCGCCTAGCTCCTTCGCTCTCCTGATAGCCTCAAGTACAAAGGGGGTTGAGCCTGATGCAGTCACTCCGATAACAAGGTCTGAGCTTGTTACCCGGTTCTTCTCAATCTCAAACGCAGCGTTTTTTTTATTGTCCTCGGCTGCCTCAACAGAGGTATAGAGCGCCTCTACTCCACCAGCAATAATAGCCTTTATCCGATCTGGGGATAAGCCAAATGTTGGGGGTATCTCTGAGGCTTCCAAGACACATAGTCTCCCACTGGTCCCTGCTCCGACTAAGAAGATGGTCCCTCCGGAACTCAATGAGGTTATGATCTTTTTGACTGCTTCCTCGATTTGAGGTAATTGAGTTTTTATCGCGTCGGTGATCTTGGTATCCTCGCTATTGATGGTCTCAAGAATCTTCTGAATTGATTTCTCATCTATCCCCTTTGATGTAGGGTTTCTCTGCTCTGTTATCTTACTCATTCAATCCCTCCAGACTCGTTCTCGCGTTGGACAGCAACTCATCAGTTACATCAATCCCTATTTTTTGGAGCGCTAAAAACGCGGAGCCAACAGTAGGACTAAAAAGTGGCTCAATGAAATTGCATCTCGGGGCTACTTTTCGCACTGCTTCTTCGAAAGCAAGGTTATACCCGTTGGGCTGCTTGAATACCCCTCCAGAACAAGCTACAGGAAAATCCCCCATTAGTCTCAGTCTCTTGATCACTGCCTGAGTAACCATACCTAACTGAGCGCCTG
>CAZZFH010000017.1:0-14979 GCA_964653295.1 uncultured Candidatus Bathyarchaeia archaeon
GGAGAAGAACACAGAGTATGTGGATACTAGTCTTCAAGCTGCGTTGATCCAGAACCTCTATGGACCAAGCAGTACCTTTATGGTCGCGATTGGTGTCGCCCTCATCATATATTATGGTGGACAAGAAGCATTCACTGGGCGCTTAACCCTTGGGGAGATTGTGCTTTTTGGGGTATACTTTGCCCAGTTAGTGGGACCCATGAGGATGTTCGCCCGCCTCATCATGTTCTATAATGATGCTATAGCCAGTGCGAGGAGGGTCTTTGAGGTAATTGATGTTGGGGAGGATGTGATAGAGGCGGAGGACCCGGTAAAGATGGAGATCAAGGGGGAGATCCAGTACAAGGATGTATCATTCAGATACAGTGGAGCAAAAGAGACACTCCAAGACATCAACCTGAGGATAGCTCCATCAGAGCAAGTAGCACTAGTAGGCTACGTTGGTTCAGGGAAAACCACTCTTGCTGAGCTTGTTCCCCGGTTTTATGATATCTCATCTGGGTCTGTACTAATAGACGGGGTTGATGTGCGCCAGATTGGGCTAAAGAGCCTCCGTAAACAGGTGGGGATTGTTCTGCAGGATGTGTTCATCTTCTCGGACACCATCAAGGGAAACATCAGCTATGGGAAACCAGAAGCCACAGATGAAGAGATCATTGAGGCAGCCAAAGCCGCCCAGATCCATGAACACATCATGACCCTGCCACAGGGCTATGAGACCATGGTGGGTGAAAGGGGTGTAACACTGTCAGGTGGGCAACGCCAGAGGGTCTCTATAGCCAGAACCTTGCTGACAGACCCAAGAATATTGATACTGGATGACTCCACGAGCAACGTGGATGCCCAGACAGAGTCCCTGATACGGTTAGCTATAGAGAAGCTCCGTGAGAACCGCACCGCATTGATCATCACCCAACGTGCATCGACATGTGAGACAGCCGACAAGGTAGTGGTGATGGATAAGGGCAGGATCATAGCTCAGGGAAAACACAGGGAGCTGCTCAGGTCGAGCCCAGAGTACAGGCATCTCATCGAGTCACAGGCACTTAACATGAACACAGGAGGCGGTGAATAGTGGCTGAGTACGTTGACCGATATGATATTGGCTCCCTTGAGTCCACTGCCCGCAAATATAGTGACCTTGAGATCATCAAGAGGATCATAACAAGGTACATGTTACGGTACAAGGGGCTGGTAGCCTTGGAGCTTGTCCTCATACTCATGAAGATGATGACTGTTCTTGCTGGTCCCTACCTCTACAAGGTGGTGCTGGATGTCTACATAACGGGTTCGCAGGCTCCTGGTGATTTGTGGCTTGCAGCATTGATTCAGGGTCTAGCCATCAGAGTCACAGGAGTCTCGGAGCCACCCCTCGTGAGCTTGCTTCTGGCATCTGCTTTTCTCTACATTATTATCGCGTTGGGAGACTGGGTGATCACCAGTAATCAGCAGTACTATGTTGAGAAGCTGGGGCTCCAAGTTATCGCTGATATCAGGGCTGACTTCTTCAGCCACATCAACAGCCTATCTCAGAGATTTTTCGAGTACGGCAACACGGGGAGACTCGTCTCACGGGTAACCAATGACGCTGAGGCGTTGAAGAAGATACTCTCGACTGGAGTAATCGGGCTGGTATCCGACCTGATTATGGCGGTCTCGGTTATACTGATAATGTTCTACATCGATACACAGCTCACCCTAATCGCGTTACTCATCGCACCCATCCTAGCCATCACGAGCAGGGTCTTTCAGGGATGGATAAAGGAGGCTTGGAGAACCGCGAGGAGAAACGTTGCATCGCTCACTGGAAAGGTTCAGGACCTTATGTATGGTGCAAAGCTCACAAAATCCCTCGTGCAAGAGGAGAGAAGCCTACTGGAGTTCGACACGGTAAATGAGCAGAATATGCAGACCCAGATAAGGGCAGAGACCATCTCGGTAGCATACAGCAGCGTAGCCACGGTGTTGGGCAGCATAATGACTGCAGCCATTTGGTATCTTGGCGGGGTGAAGGTTCTGGGTGCTACCCACACCATTGGTGATCTTGTTGCCTTCAGCAACTACTCCGAGACCTTCTTCACCCCAATACAGAACCTCGCTATGATGTACGGGGAGATACAGAGCGCCTTGGCTGGAGCCGAGAGGATATTCACCATAATGGACCAGGAGCCAGAGATACTGGAGAGTGAAAACCCGGTTCATTTGGATACGGTGAAGGGCGCCATCAGGTTTGATGATGTGGGCTTCAGCTATATACCGGGGCAACCAGTACTGAAGAATATTAAGATGGACATCGAGCCCGGGGAAAAGATAGCAATCTTCGGACCCACAGGCTCAGGAAAATCCACCATAATCAACCTCCTCGGACGCTTCTACGATCCTGTCGAGGGAAACGTGTTCATCGATGGATACAACCTCAAGGACCTAGCGTTCACTTCCCTGAGAAAGGCGGTCTCAATCGTGCTTCAGGAGCCATTCTTGTTCAATGGTACCGTGGAGTATAACCTCAAGTTCGGTAACCCGGGGGTCTCAGACTTGGAGATGATTCGCGTAGCTCAATATGTTGGCATCCACAACGCGGTACTGGAGCTCCAAGAAGGGTACAAGACAGTGTTGAATGAGAGAGGAATCAATCTCAGTTATGGTCAGAGACAGCTCATCTGTTGGGCGAGAGCCATTATCGCTGATCCCCGTATTCTGGTGTTTGATGAGGCTACCAGTAGCGTTGACCCATATACAGAGTCTCGGATACAGGAGACACTGAGTAGCGAGATGATGAACAGGACCGTTATCCTGGTGACTCACAGGGTCTCCACGGTTAGGGATATGGATAGGATCATCGTGCTGAATAATGGGGTTATTGAGGCTGAGGGAAACCATGATTGGCTCCTAAAAAATAGCACTCTATACAGGGAACTCTGTGAGATGCAGCTAGTGGAGATAGAGTAACCCCTCACAAAATTTTATGCGATTATCAACCAGAGGCTTGGAATTACCAGTAGCAACAGGGCTGTGGTCACAAACCATGCGGTGTTCGCTAGGTCAACATCAAGATCATAGATTGTGGGGGGCACCATTGCTGTAAACGCCACGGGCATCGATGCGAGGACCACTGATACCTTCAATGGGAGCCCACCATCAACCATGCCCAACCCAAGAACCGAGCCAAACAAGTAGACAGCCCCGGGGACAGCGATGAACTTTATCAATGAAATCACTCCCGCTTCCCTGAGGTATCCATGCATTCTGTTAAACCGCATTGCCATCCCAATCGATGAGAGCAGCAAGAGGGTGCCCAAAGGGATTAGTAGGCTGTTGAGGGTGGGATAGAACGCGGGGCGTGTAATTCCCAAGAGGTTTAACCCCAAACCGATGGCTATGCTTGAGATTGAGACCAAGACAAACCTATCAGTCAAGACACTGATAACTCGATCCAGCACAGATTCCTGATCCATGACCATATCACTCATAGACTTAGCGTAGGGAAAGCCAACACCATAATAGAGAAATGACTCGAAAAGCTTGTAAAAAGGCATCAAAGCCACAGCCTGCTCCCCCAATAGGATAAAAGTCACAAGAGAACCGATGCTGCCTATATTTGTGAAGCTACCGCAGGTCACCAAGACCCCTGTCTGTTTTCTACTCAGCCTCATTGCCTTGGCTGCGAAATAAGCTAGGACCCCACCGAGAATGATGGCGAACGCCCCTAGAAATGGCAACGCTATGATCCGTATGTCGCTGAGGTCCAGAGCCCAGATGGCACCACCAAAGGCGATGGGGTTTACGAAGAGGATGGCAGATACTTGGAGCCTTCTTCTGAGTTGGTTGATCTCTTCCTCTGATTGCCCGAAACCATGGGGGCACTTGTTCCGATACAGGTATCCTATGGATAATCCAGTTGCTATCAATCCGAGGGAGAAGAGGATATCCCCGATACCTGCCATACCGCTTAGTATCCAGTATCGTATTTAATGGAAACGCTGGATAGTTTCATTTACATTAAGGGATAATCTGAGGATAGGAACAGGTCAACGATCCCTGAGATGAATAAAATGGGAAAAATAATCGTAAATGATTCAGTGATTGAATGTAATCTGGTCCTCTTCGACCTAGATGGAACACTAGTAGACAGAAATTACCGAAATATGGCGCTAGCGAAAACCCGTTATGCTGCGATAAAGAGAATGGCTGGTGAAGCCGCTGCAGAAAGATGGGCGGAGTTTTCCGGCGTAGATATTGATTCTTTTAGGGTTGATGATAATGGTCCATTATCCAAGGCTCCACGCAAAGAGGACCTGACTGTGGCGACAACCGCTATCTGGCTAGATGGGTTAAACTGGTTCAAAGCTAAGGAAATGGCAACAAAAGCATATGCAGCAGCTGACGCTGAGCAAAGTAAATCATTCAAGACAAAACTGATCCCCGGAACAGAAAAAGCCCTTGAAGAGATGCGGGGAGCAGGGTTGATGCTCGGGATAGCTACAAATGGGAGCGGAAAGACGACGAAGGAGATAATGGAGTTCAACAAAGTTGACGCGCTGTTTGATGTCTATATTGGGGCTGATGAGGTCGCTGAGGGGAAACCAGAGCCAGATATGATCATTGAGGCATGCAGAAGGCTAGATGTGAGTCCCGGTGAGTCTGTTTATGTTGGGGATGAGCTTGTTGATGCTATAGCTGGTACCAGTGCTGGGGTGGCTGGGATCGTAATCGTGAGCCACGAGCCAGATGTATCAGAATACTCTGCTTTGGTGATTGACTCGGTAGCGGATATCCGGACAGGTTAATATCAACTCGGATATGCTGAAGTGATTCTCGATTGTTATGCATTTTTTCAGTGTAAAATATTCATCATGCTTTTGGGAAGTATCTCAACGAGAAAGGTATAGTTCTGGAGTAGTCTAGGGTTCCCTGAACCTTCCCCTGTATTCTTCTGCTGGGTATTTGGTCTTGTTTTTCTCTATTTTCTGTTTGATGGCGTCTGGTAGATCGATATCAAGGTCATGGCTCAAGAATAAGAGGTAGATCAATACATCTGCTACCTCATCGCGGATTAATTCCATCCTATGTTGGTCTTGCTTCACCTTATCATGTGATTCTCTCTCCTTCCAGAGGAATAACTCCTGTAACTCAGATGCCTCGATGGAGATAGCGGCAGCAAGCTCTTTGGGCAAGTGGAACTGCTCCCACTCCCGCTGAGCCCGGAACTCAAGTAGTGAGGGTAATAGAGATTCGATTGAATCAACCATACAATGAATGAGCCTTACAGGCTAATAGGATTAGGGCTTGACTAGACCCCAGTAGAGACATAGCTGAAGCTTGTTCCATGCCACTTGTTTTCAAGTCTATTGAAGATCAATGCCGCGGCGATGAACAATAACAGCGATGATCCGTAGATTACCTGTGTCGCTGCCTGTGGTCTGAATTGGAGCATCATGGAGGCAATCTCGATAACTGTTAATGGGGGAACCACGATGGCGGTAAACTTGAGTATGGTCTTGGCTCCGAAGAACATGGTGTTGGTCCAGAGCCCAGTCAGATAAGCAGTAACAGCCACCACAAAGAGGCTTGTAGATGCTGATACTATCAAACCCATTGGAACCATGCTCATCTGCCCCTTCAATAAGCCGATGACAACCACGTATCCAACTGTTATCCCAGAGGTTAGTAGTAGGTAGAGGGATAGCTTGGATTTTACCACCATATCAACGCTAACAGGCTGGACATTCAGATACTCGTTGTGCTCAAGATTCGTCAAGAAACTATAGGTCATTACCCCCATGAAGCCCACGAATCCGCTGAAGAATATCACGTTGAAGCTAATGGGTAACCCGAAGCCTGCCTGAAATAGCCACGAGACAAAATAGATAGCCAACAAGTGCCCGCTGTACCCTGTGATGGCTGGGAAAAGGCTGCCACTCCTGACCAGTTCAAGCCACTCTTTGGCTACCATGGTCCTCAGTTCACCCATGAACCCCAGCTTGGTCTCAGCGGAAAGGAACGACTCAGTGTAACGTTGCTGCCTGAGCTCGAATCGCTCCTTCATGAAGAAAACCCCTGCAGAAGCCAAAACGGCTGATTGGAGAACCGATATCAGCAGGTATCCAGTGTTCTTGGATGCCCAGTACCCTAGCGGAGGCAAAACAATGCCTGCTGGTATCAAATCCAGTGGATAAACGAGGAGGATGAGGCTGAATATAATACAGCTGAGCAGGAATGTCCCCCGTCTTGATTTGAGGCTGAGGGCGCTTAAGGCGAAGCTCAACCCCATGCCCATCATAAACGCGAGAAACATGGTTACACCAAGTACTCCCACGCCTCGATAAGAGACCCCTGCAGAAGGGGCAGCCAAACCCACCCCCAATACCAGTGGGATATAGCTGTAAACCAGATAGTATAATGAGTCTTTGAGGTAGAAGACAGCCATCACATGCTTGAAGCTAATGGGGTACTGCTGGGGTAGCTGAAGCAGCATATTCACCTGACCAAGCCTGCGGGTCATGACATGCTCCCCGATCCTACCAAAGCCTCCCACAAACACACCATATATGACTGAAACAACGTGGAGCATCAACAAGATGGTGCTTAGCTCTATGTTTCCCATGATATAGGGTGTGATGAAAGCGCCTATTGCTGTCAAGATGAATATCATAAGGGGGAAAAGCCCTGAGCCGAAGCCGCCGACCAGTGATTGATGTAGCCGCCACTCCTCCTTGAGCATAGATTTGAAGAGGTGCCAGCTAAGCGACGGCAGGCTGCTCCACCACCCGTAGGAATATATCCTCCAAGTCCTCGTCACCAACCCGCAGATCATCCATGGAGCCACTGCTAACGATCCTGCCCTCATTGATGACAGCGATCTGTGTGCATAGCTTCTCGGCCATCTCCAAGATATGGGTACACATGAAGACAGTACGACCCTCAGAGACCAAGCCCCTGAGATACTCTCTCACTTTTCGCTGATAGATGGGGTCGAGGTTGATGAAAGGCTCATCCACCAATAGAATCTCTGGTTCATGGATAAACGCGGAGGCAAGCATAACCTTCTGCCTTTGCCCCTTGGAGATGTCTCTGCATAGAACATCAGCCTTGTCTGTGATATCAAAGAAACGCAGCCACTCATCAACCCGTCCAAGATCATCAACACGCCTAATCCTGCATGTCAATTCCAGGGTCTCACGTGCAGTAAGGAAAGTTGGAGGGGTCTCAGCCTCAGGCACGATACCCACGAGACGCTTCACACCCATGGGATCACTGCTGGATACCCCCATGGTCAAGGCTTCTCCGCTATCAGGGGCAAGCTGACCTGTGATGATCCTTAGGAGTGTGGTCTTTCCTGCGCCGTTGGGTCCGAATAAACCGAAAAAGTCGCCCTTCTCTACGATGAAGCTGATGTCTTTGAGTACCTGTGTTTCTCCAAAGCTCTTGTTGATGTCTGTGACGTCTATGACTGGCATTGTTCCCACTACTATTGTGGGTCCAAGGAATATGGGGTAAAAATGATTCTGATTCCTTATTCACTTGTTAATGTTCTATAAGTTACGAATGACCACTATTTTTGGGTTGAATACAGGGGTTCGACGTATTTTCGCATATGCTCCATCTTCTGCCTGATATCCAGTGGCTCCATCAATCCCTCCTCGGTAATAACCCCAGTGATAAGCTCAGGGGGGACCACCTCAAAATAGGGGTTCTTGATGGTTACATTCCGCAAGGGCTCTGAGACCTCGTCTGGGGTCTTTGCTTCTAGCTGGATACTTGCCCCGAGGTAATTCAACACATTGAACTTGCTGGTATCACAGAGCACATAGAAGGGAACGCCTTGATCTCTAGCAGCGTACCCCAGTAGCTTGCTGCCCACCTTGTTGACAGCCGAGCCATTATACTGTACGCTGTCTGCGCCTATTAGGCAGATATCGGCTGCTGTTACATACATGCCCGCTGCTCCATCAACAACCAATAATACCTTGTAGCCCTCTTCGCCTAGTTCTTTTGCTAGGCGTTTGCCCTCCATCATGGGTCTGGATTCGGTTACCACGATGTTCTTGTACCTGTTCTCCCGGATGACATCAACAACAGTGCCACTGTAGCTATATGTAAAGACGGATTTCGCGTCAATAGCCACGGATTTGAGGTGCTCTGCTATGCGTTTCTTGTTGGTCCTGCTGCTGTTGATGATCTCGGTGCCTACCTCGCTCACCTTGGAGCGATAAGACTTCAATTCTGAGACCTTATCCAGCTCATTGAACAAGTAGCCTATCTTGTTAGCGAGAGACGCCATGCTTGGTCGCGTAGACGCCAGCTTGACCCCTATACTCCAAAGCTTCTCATGAAGCATATCAACGCTGTCTGCTTCCTCCCTTAGGCTAGCTGTAATCAATACCCCGATGGCTGCGTTGCTGAGCCAGTCGGCTCCATGGATATTGTCTTCCTCGATAACCTGAAGGAGTTTATCAGGGTTATAGCTGGACATACCAGAAAAATAGGTCTCTTAGTAGAAAAAATGGGTGGTTATTCTCTTTCAGCATCTTGTTGTCTAACATTTTTATTAAATGAGAATTGTGGAAATGACTGCTTTTAACAGATCATATTTTACGGGCAACGACGAGAGTGATTAATTCATCATTACGCACAGGTGCGTTGTGTTTTTCTTTGTATGCCCATAGATCAGCAACCCCTTTTGTGAGACCTTCCTCGGTGATAGGTCTGAACATGCTCCAGAGTTTTTTCTCTGCTATCTCAACGAATTCTTCTACCGTCTGATAACGTTCTTCGCTGTACTCATGGAAATCAACTGACCCGAATCCAGCGTTGGTGAAGTATCGTGTAAACTCCTCGTTACTCGGATAGACATCTAACTGGTTCTGCTTGATCTCAGGGAAATACTTGAAGACCACCTTCTGGTGCAGCTGAGCATGCCCAATGGTCCTGATGACCACGGTTTTCCCCGGCTTCAACGTCCTGCCACACTCATCTGCTGTACCCTGCTTATCCACGATGTGATGCCAGACCTGACTGCTGAAAATACAGTCGAGCACCTCGGGTCTGAGGGGGAGCCATTCACCTATCCCGTTGAACCAGTGAACTGACTTTGATTTCTCCCGAGCCTGACCCAGCATACCGGGAACAGGGTCCATGCCAAGCATCATACAGTCTGCCTCAGCGCCGACCCCTACAGTGTAAAGCCCGGTGCCACAGCCCAAGTCGAGTACTAGGGAGTCCTTATCCAAACCTGCTAGGCGTTTGGTCTCGCTACCCCAGAGGTTGATGTTCTCGCCGCGTCTTCCTTTATCGTACTCGTTGGCTATCTTACCGAACTCTTTCCCTGATCGTTTGCTGTAGTCGTAGCTCATACTGAGAAAAGCATCACTTTGAAAATATAAAATGGGCTAAAGAAAAAATGAACACCCAATTTCTTAATGTATGTGCAAACTAGAACCTTATTAATACATTAAATCATCACTTTATTTTAATAGTTTAACATACTTCGTTATTTGGTATGAGTTCCCCAATAGAAGCAAAACGATATTCTATTGAGTATACAATCCAAAATCGTAAAAGAAAACGGATCTACTATAGTATTATAATTTTGTTTATGCTAAGTTTACCATACATAAACGACATATTATTACATATCAAATGGCTTGACTCAATCACAGTCATCGTATTTATGCTTGGTATTATAATTTTTGGTCTTTTTTTGAGTAACATTTTAGAAGTTAGTACGAACGAAGAGAAAGCTTTCTTACATCTCTATAAAACGCATGAAATATTAGAACAGGCTATAAACAATGAAGATTTAAGAAAACCAGCTTATGAAGAATTTATGCGAGCAATAGAAAAAATAGAAGCAATTTCTGTAGGAGATGCTCCATGGTATAGTCAAGCAATATCTGACGAGAAGAAATTTACTGAAAACCTCAGAACTAGGGTCGCACCAGCTATACTAGAAGGTAAAGTAAATGCAATTGAAGCGCTTTTTTATATGAATCTCTTTTTAAATCAAACAACCGAGGGTATGAGAGAACTGACTGAGAAAATACAACAAAGATTTCCAGAAAGAGAACAAAAGGAAAACAATTTGACAACTCAAATAAATAATGCGATTTCTACAAAAATAGGCAGGTTGGGTTTTAGTTTAGTTTCTGGATACGGACTATTCATTTTTATTGTATTGATTTATACAAAATTAACCAATCAAATATTTTCAGAAATTACTAGAAGTAATCCTAATGTAATATTGATTGGAGGAATTACACTTACAGGATTAATATTCACAGGATTGAAAAAAGAATAAAATAATTATTTTCGATTTCGGATTCTGCGTCTTATATTGAGTTTAGGTTTTTTTTCTTCCAAATTATCATAATGATAAATCATTGTCCAG
Organism: uncultured Candidatus Bathyarchaeia archaeon; assembly: GCA_964653295.1. Taxonomy (GTDB): domain Archaea; phylum Thermoproteota; class Bathyarchaeia; order TCS64; family TCS64; genus RBG-16-57-9. The sequence continues at coordinate 10,388 of CAZZFH010000017.1, forward strand.
AGAATAATCCCAATTCCACAGTATAGCCAAATATAATAAAAACGTTCATGAACTCTAAAAGCCTCAGAAAGCATTGTAAGAAACGTAAAAATTTGAACTAAAGAGGCTAGTATCAGCTCATTAATACTCTTATTCAATCTATATCCTTTACCTCTATACATAAAATAAAATATTATAAAACACAATCCAAGTATGTACATTAGAAACTGGAATGAAAGTAAAGTGTAATCATTGATAGAAGTTGACAATTTATCATATATTCCAATATACCAATTTCCATATAATCCAATTAATACGACCTCCAATACGAGTTTCCTATACTCAGTTCCAGACATACTTATATTTTGTTTTATACAAATTTAATAATTTATTCGGGACCATTATACTCGAGATATGATTAGAATACGGAAGAACGCGTCATGGAAAAAAATAAAAATCTCTAAGAGTTGAAAGTTACTACGATAAAGTTTATTATAGCATATCCTATATTGGGGAAGGCGAGAGCCGCCATAGCTCAGCTCGGTAGAGCGTCTGCCTGTTAAGCAGTTGGTCTTCGGTTCGAATCCGAATGGCGGCGCCAATCAAATAATCTCTACCAAGGCAACCTGCAGACTACTGATGGCACCTGACTCGATGTTCACCGTCGCCCTGATCTCCAGATGCAAGTTATTGACAGTAACCTTTGCTGGACTAAACTCCAATGTACAATAGGTCTCAAGCTTAATCTGGTAATTATTGCCCCCGATAGCCGTGTTCTGGGTTGGATTCCATACGAGTCCCCCCGCCATGGTATCAATCTCTTGCCCAAGCAGTATCTTGGCTGTGTTCTCACCATATAGCAAAATCCAGTCCTCGAAATCCTGCTCCTCCTCCTCCAACAGATCAAAGACCTTCAATGCGATGTTCTGCTCAAAGCTAACGCTGGGATTCGCCATATACGCGGTTAATATCCTGACCCCATCATTTTCCCTGACCAACACCTGAATATCCTCAAGCTCATTATTCACAGCGCTATAAGCTGCCTCAAGATCAGAGAAACTCTGCTGCACCGTGTCCCATGAGTCCTCGATTGTGGCGAAATCAGACTCAATCTGACCCATTTCATCCTCCAAGTTTCTAAGCTCTGTGTTCAGGGTTACCTGCCCGCTCTCCAACGTTGAGAGCCTGCTGGAGATCGCTTCAACGATATCTGTCAACGCCAGTATCCCTTCAAGGCTCTCATCAATGGAACTGATGCTCTCATTAACACTCACAAGCCTCTCATCAAGCTCCACGAGATTGTCCTCGACATCAACGATCCTCTCCTCAACGGTCTTGTTCCTCTGATTCACCATATCAGGGTAAAAGACGGCGTAGCCGGAGCCCAAGCCCAAGCTTACACCGATGATAAGCCCAATAACAACCAACGCTAGGGGTTTAGAGACAGGTAATCTAGACTGCATAAATATATTGAGAGCCCCAAGGAAATAAAGCTTTGAACTAGCTGGATGCCGTGAAGTGATCCCACCCACCCTGTTGGATGGGTATGAGGTCTTCACCCTGCTTGTAGACTATCTCTTTAGTCTCAGAGACCACTCCGATGTTGATTAAATCACAGCCAACCGCCCGTAAAGCAGCTTTTACACTAGACTCTTCCCCGGGGGGATATGTGAAAACAAGCTCATACTCCTCACCACCATTGAACGCGAGGCTCAAGGGGTCCAGACTATTGCTCTCTGCAAACTCATAGACCAAGGGATGAACGGGGGGATCATCCACAGTAAACCCGAAGCCTATGCTTCTCCTGAGATCATAGAGGCTCACGGATAACCCATCACTGCTGTCCATGCAGCTTGTAACTGCACCTGTCTCGGCTAGGACGATCCCCTCCTTCACCCGCGCACTGGGCATATAGATGGATTCCAGCGCGGCTTTCTTCACCCCAGCTGATGGCTCAAGCCCCCCCAGAAGATGCGTGAAGCCAACGGATGTCAAGCCAAAAAGCCCAGTCACAGCCAAGAGGTGTCCGGGTTCAGCGCCACCGGCTCGTTTCATAATACTATGCTCATCCGTAATACCCAGAGCGACGCCTGATATTATGACATCGTATGCTTCATTGGTATCACCGCCAACAACATAACAGCCATATTCCCGGGCGCCAGCCTCAAACCCCTTGGCCAACTCCACAACATCATCCACAGGATAATCAGAGGGAACACCTATACTGGGCATAAACGCCATGGGTTGAACCCCCTTCGCCCCCAAGTCGCTGACATTCATCACAACGGCTTTCCTAGCTGCCTGAAAAGGAGTCATCCCAGAGGGAATATCGGTCTCCCAAACCAACATATCAGTATTGATCACCAAGGCCCGTCCATCCCCCAAACTCAAAGCAGAAGCATCATCCCAAAAAGGAATAGGCATACCCGGCATAGGAGTCAGATGCTTCATTATCTGCTGTATAAGGGCGCGTTCACCGATCTCAGAGACGCTTGGCATAGATATCACTCGAATAGAGGCATCCAATGTATAAAACATGGCGTCGGGTAAACGTCTTATAGTTGAGATTTAGCCTTATTGGTGTGATTAATTTTGGTTGATATGAAGATGCCTCTAGAAGACATCAGGGTACTGGATCTCACCCACGTATGGTTCGGCCCCTGGTGTACAATGATGATGGCGGACATGGGAGCAGAAGTAATCAGAGTAGAACCACCATGGGGAGCAATCGACAGACTCGCCGAGGGAGCCCTCTTCGGAGGAGCAAGCTACACATTCCACCACTTGAACATCAACAAGAAAGACCTGACCCTCAACCTGAAAGACCCGGAAGGCTTGGCCATATTCAAAGAGATGGTGAAAAAGAGCGACGTCGTGGTCCAAAATTTCAGCCCAGGCACCATGGAACGAATGGGATTAGGATACGAGGTGCTCAAAGAACTGAACCCCGGAATCATCTATGCAGCCCTCAGCGGTTTCGGCCAATATGGTCCATACACAGGTTGGAGAAGCTACGCCATGATCGCGGAAGCCATGAGCGGGCACACCATGCTCACAGGTGAGAGACACGACCCCGAGGGACCGCCTATAGAGATGGCGCAAGCATATGGAGACCTTGGACCGGGAACCATGGCGACGATGGCGATACTGATGGCATTGAGGTACAGGGATAAGACGGGAATAGGTCAGATGATCGATGTGGCTCAACTGGACTGCATGGTAGCTTATAACACAGCCATAACAGGTTACCTGCTCTCAGGTATGAAGCCCGAAGAGCTCAGGGAGAAATTCCCAAGAGGCAGAGGAGCCGGAGGGATACTCAAGACCAAAGACGGTAAATGGATCAGAATGACAGCGTTCGGACCCAGAGCATTAGATCGTATAATCCAGCATATGGGTGTAGAATACGATGATATCACCAAAGAGTTGCTTGAGGAAAAGACCTTAGAAATGACAAGGGACGAAGCCGTAAAATACTACACAGATATGGGGCTACCTTGTGCACCAGTCTACCACGTGGATGAGACAGTAGCAGACCCCCATGTAAACGCACGGGACATGTTCATGGAGATGGATCACCCCAAAGCTGGAAAGATCAAGCTCATCAACTTCCCGGTAAAGTTCTCGGAGACACCAGCGCAGATGAAGACCCCAGCACCAACACTTGGGCAGCATAACAAAGAGATACTCAGCGGGATACTAGGCTACTCAGACGAAAAGATCAAGGAACTGGTATCAAAGGGCATAATCAGTTACCCAGAGAGCAAATAACATCCACATTATTCTATTTACTTATTTACAGCACTCTAAATTAAGGGGTTGAAATGGAAAACCATTCATAACCCCCTGTATTCGAGTAAACTTCTTTATAGAAGTATCCAGCCATGATTATGATCTATTTGACTAAAAAAGCGATGCCCCTCGACGATATAAGGGTAGTAGACATGACTCATGTCTGGTATGGACCATGGTGCACAATGATGCTAAGCTACATGGGAGCAGAAGTAATCAGAGTAGAGCCCCCATGGGGAGCCATCGACAGACTCAGCAGAAGCGGAGTATACGGTGGAGTACCCTATACATTCCACCACCTCAACCTCAACAAACGAGACGTAACAATCAACACAAAAGACCCAGAAGGATTGGAGCTACTGAAGGAACTCATAGCCAAGAGCGATGTACTGGTCCAGAACATGAGCGCTGGAGCCATGGAGCGAATGGGACTCGGCTACGATGTGCTCAAAGAAATCAAACCAGACATCATCTATGCAGCCCTCAGCGGATTCGGGCAAACAGGACCATACAAGGACCGCAAGAGCTACGCCATGATAGCTGAAGCCATGAGCAGTCACACAAGACTAACAGGAGACGGCGTAGACCCAGAAGGTCCACCCATCGAGATGGCTATGGCTTACGGAGACATTGGACCAGGAACCATGGCAGCCTTTGGAATCGTATCAGCCCTAAGATACAGGGACCATACAGGCGAGGGACAGATGCTAGACCTTTCACAGATCGAGATAATGACAGCTTTCAACCCCGGCGTGACCCTCTGGCAGCTAGGACAGACAACCCCAGCCGAAATGAGAAAACAAAACCCGGGAGGCGGAATA
>CAZZFH010000018.1:0-14735 GCA_964653295.1 uncultured Candidatus Bathyarchaeia archaeon
TTCTTTTTGGTGGTGAGTTAATTGAAACATGTAATTTAGCAACACGCTGGCGCGCCTTAAGTGACTGTATTTTTTTAAATATCTAGGCTACATTAGTGACTCTAGCTCAATACGTGAGATCGCGGTGAAGTGAGGATAAAATATTCGATTCTAAACCTGTGCTAGGGTGCCTGAGATATCGTTTAGTATATCAAGTACCAGCTCCATCTGTTTCAGATACTGGTTGGTCGTGAGCAGCTCATACTTATAGACCTCAGAGACGCTCCGAGTCAACTCATCAATCTTACTCTCAATATGAGATGCCTTTGTATTTGGCTCGATTCCCTCGTAGCATAGTTGTTGGGTCATCATTTTCATCAAGTCTTGCTCCCCTGTTTGGCTTATAAGGGCGACTCAAGTGCCCTGATTATGACAAATCATCAGCAGGGATACTCACAAGATGTTACTATGATTTTTCTGGCTGGTAGCTTCCATACCCCTCTGGTGGCTCTGTGCTTAATCCCATACTAGCCCGATACTTGGTTAACTCGTCTGCTAAATGCTCGAATCCTTCCATAAAGTCAGGCATATTGTAGACTTGTCTCTGGGTATAGATCACGTCTTTGAATTTCTCCCAGTTCCATAGAGCAAACTGTGACACTATGGCGTTAGCGGTCTTAACGCTGATAAGGTTCTCCTGTATGAGGAATCCTATATTGTTCATGAAGTACCAAATGCTGTAACGTTCTGCATAGGCGTCCTCGTTGATATCTGAGCCGTATTTTCTTTCAAAGTCATCATAGTCTGTCCACTCCATCTTCAGCACACGGATGCTTTTCTTCATGTATTCTACTGTAAATAGCTCTTGGATTATCTGAGTGTACAGTTGCGCCTGTCTTGTCTCTAATTGGAGTTGTTGTGTCTTGTTGGCGTTTCTTAGAACACTTGCATAGTATAGGATGGAGATGATTATGCCTATTCCAGTCAAAACGAGGGGTAGATACTCAATCATGTCTATGAGTTATGAGGAATTAATGATAAAATATTCGATTAACTGTGTTATTTTTACTGGTATCCGTAACCCAGTATATGCTTAATTTTTTATATTCTAGATAAAGAGAGATTCGACGAGCTATTTTTTCTTCTTATAGCCGACAGGAAGTGCAACCTTTCTCCTTTCCTGTCTGGCTTTTTTCTTAGCCCTTTCCTGTTCCTTGTGTTTCTTCATTCCCTCTTTTTTTGCTTCTTTACTTTTGGATTTTGCCATCAATAAAACTCCGTGTTGCACTGAGGTACAGTCGTGCAATTAAAAGGTATGCTAACACTATCTCTAAACGTTTGTTGCTGAGATCAATACGCGGGGTTCTTCTCGATTTTGCTTGAATCTTTTATGGTAAGAGTCGTGGTGGAGAGTATTTTATTAGAAATACATCCGAGTCTCCATTTCCATATGACTGAGTATAACCCGATACAATGAAGCCACCATCACGAGTCTGCTGGACATGTAATCTGACATCTTCCAGTAACCCCCCGAATGTCCGGTCTCACTCAATGACTGGTCTAGCCTCAATATTGAACCTGTGATTCTCTGCATCGTAGTGTCCTATGTTCTCGAACTGGGTTGCACCCCATCTGTATATATCATAATCAGCAGATATACGATCTCCGAGACTATTCAGGGTACAATTACCAATCACTCCAAGATACTCTCTACATACCTGTGGAATAGCCCTCTTTACATCCTCTGTGTTGGTTGAGTTTGCCGCGATAACCGCCTGAGCCATGATCCACATCGCATCATATCTCGCAGCTTCACCGTACCTTCTCGATGGGGTGGGTAATTCCCCTATTTTGTCTTCATACCAGTTGAGGAACTCGTTTGATTTTTCTGAGATGGCTGGAGCCTTCCTTATCGTAATAAACCCATACTTTGCTAATCTTGGCTCCAATCCTTCTTCAATTATTCTTTCCTCCGACATACCATCAAAATCGAACCATGTAACTTTCTCAAAAACTGGGCGATTGTCCATCAAATCAAGAAAAGGAATCGCCTCATCCCACAAACGTTCCATTAATACACAGACACGATCAACACCATACGTATCAATAGCCGTCTGCAAGTTTTCTGCAGCCCTGTCCAGATATGGGGTAAAATCATCAGCGTTTATATCAAACTCGACTTGGGTCTCCTCATAAGCGTATGATATTGCCTTGGCTGTCTCCTCCAATAGGTTTCGGTTGAAACAATGGGTTCCAGTGTTTATTGATATGAATGCCTGAAACCCCAGCTCCTTGATCATCTGGGCAAACACCCTATCATAAACATCAGGGTCCTCGTACTCGTTAGGCGATAATTTAAACAGATTATCATCAGGAATCGATAGCCTTACGCCCACGCCCTGCGGACTCAGAAGAAGCATATCATGCTCATTGGCATAATCCAGACTATACACGTTAGCCAAACTATAATCATGCCCAACAATGAGGTTGATCCCAGCAGCGTTTAGCTCAATCGTCTCGTCTAATCCCGGAGGGTTTTCCCCTGCCTGCGTTCCACCTTTATGTAGTACGGGTGTGGGGATGAACTGGAACTTGATATCGATTTGATTCTCTATGCAGTATTGGTTTATCTCGGCTTCAGTGAAATTCACAAGCGCGATGACTTTTTCCCCTGAGACCGGGTGTGGCCAGAGCCCCACATTCTCGGCTAGTTTCTCATAAGTGACCGCGACCTTGACTGTATCTTCTTCAATGGGGATTATTTCTTCTTGCGCAGGAGTTTGACCCTTATTTTGTGCTAGGATTATGAATGCAAACCCTACTACGATTAGTATTATTATGGATAATCTATGTCTATTATTCACATTTATCTGACTATTTCATGGATTAATAGCCTTTTTTGGAAAAAAATATTTACAAACCACAGTAGTGGTTTATTCTACAGTTACTTCCAGACACCAGTCTCCAGCGGTCTCTGGGTTAATCTCCCCAGTAACAAGATCAATTATCATAGAGTCTCTCCCAGCCATGAAATCCTTACTATTATACAATTGATATGAGACCTTGCCCGCCTTGAATGATATGCAGCTCGTCTCAGATTGATCTTCAGCTATTATTATCTCTGAGCCAAATCTCTGCAGGGCAATATTCAGGTTTCTAACTATATGAGCACTCTTCCTTGGATTTATTCTCCTATCATAGAGCCCAACCCTTGGGAAGTAGCCTCGGTCATGATCAATAAAAGTATCCAAAAAGACCTTGACTTCTGGATAAGCATACGCAGCTACAACCGCCTCAACAGCCTTACCGGCAACATAATCATCATCCGCAAAGAACTCGGCGGGGTCCTCTGAGCCTAGTCTCACATTGGCGATAGTCTTGAATCCCTTGCTCTCAGCGTATTCAGATATCTTCATGATGGACTTTAAAGGAGCATCACCTTGATCAACTTGGAACACAAAGCCATCAATCAACCCTTTCTCCGGCAAAATCGATTCAAGTTGCTCAGCCTCATCTACGTGGAACCCATGACAGATATAGTGGCTGAACTTTGCCCCCTTTCGCTTACGGTGGATGCTACTCTCGATATTCGCCACATATACCGGTACCCCAGTGTATTCCCGGAGCTTGGACACCTCAGGCAACAAGGCATGCGCCTTCTCCCATGGGAGAATCACCTCAAGCAAATCGATGATGCTCCTATTCTCGTCTACAAAATCCTTGTCAGGCATATTTACTGTGAAAAACATGAATAGGTGCCCTATTTCATGAAGTTCATACAGCCTAATCCTCGTATGCTCGTCACGCAGATCATCCAATGGAAGCCTCGCATTCTTGATTCCTGTCTCCCATAACCCAAGTACCGGGTAATCGTTTCTGGTTCGTTTCCTGACAAACTCATCAATGGGACCCATATACGGGAGATCCATGGTCTCTGTCAATGGGTGACGAAGATGCACACCAAGGGGAGACCCTAACACGACAGGTGTGTTCTGTGGCTCGATCCACTTCTGGTCACCAAGCTCAGCACCCTCTCCAAGGGTCTCCCCAAAAGACCTGTAGATGTTTACCTTGAGCCCCTCAGAGTAAACATCAACCACACAATACCCAAGCTTTGCGCTATCATTTCTACCAAACTCATCCGCAGGTTCTACCCTGAACATCTCGGAGAAATCCTGTCTCACAAAACAGGTGGAGAACAGGTTGTAGATCTGGGTCTCGTGGTATCGTTTGTATCCGAATTGATGAACATGCCCAGCGAAGAACGCCTCAACAGTGTACCTTCTCAAAAGCTCCAATAACCAATCCCTTTCAGGTAAATCGATGTTATCATAGTTATCCGGCTCCGTTGGCTGGTAGAGATACGGGGGGTAGTGACTGAATACTATGGTTCTTTTTCCCATATTCTGCTTGAGGTCTTCTTCCAGCCACTCCTTTTGATGTTTTTCCTCCGGAAGCCCAGAGTTTAAGACTGGGCTGTTAATCAAAATGAAATGGATATCCCTATAGTCAAAGCTCTGATAGGTAGGACCATAATATTTCCTAAAGTCTCTGAAATATCCCTCATTCACTATATAGGCTGGTACCGTGGGGTTGTCCTTATCCCCAATATCATGGTTGCCCGGCACATAGTATACAGGAGCACTGATTTGATCCATTATCTGGTTAGCCACACTTGACGCGGAGCCATATGTTGGTAGATGGGGAACAGGGTGAACAATATCTCCAAGATGAATAACCAAATCCGGATCATACGAGTTAACTTTTCGAGCGACCCATCTAGCACGGTCATTGGTCATCAGGTTGGTCTTCCATGGGCTACTGCTCTCATCCGATGGTCGGATATGGGTATCAGATATGATGGCGAATCTAAACAATGGCGTTTCAGACATCTTTGATCATAATATATGTGTAAATTTGAGGATAAAATTATGGATGCGGTGGATAGCTTACGCTAACCTCATAAGGTGTGGTTCCCAACAAATATTTAGTGGTCTCTGATGCTTACTTTTGCTATCATTGGGAAGACCAATGTCGGTAAGACAACTCTGTTCAACGCAGCTACTCTCCTAAACGCCGAGATATCCAACTACCCCTTCACAACAACGGAACCCAACATAGGAACAGCATACGTATGCGACATCTGCGTATGCAGGGAACTGGATTTAGAGGATAACCCCCAGAACAGCGCCTGTATCGATGGCTGGCGCTACGTACCAGTAAGGATAATCGACGTACCGGGACTGGTGAAAGACGCTTGGAGGGGAAGAGGACTCGGAAACAAGTTCCTCTCAGCCATAGGTCAAGCTGATGCATTGATCCATGTAGTTGACGCCTCAGGCAGTATTGATGAGGAGGGAAAGATCAGCAGCCCCGGGAGCGGTAACCCTGTTCAGGATGTCATGGATATCGAGATGGAGATAGAGTTCTGGATCAGCCATATCATAGATAGGAACAAGCCCCAGATACTCCATGATATCGATTACATCGGCATCGAGGAAGCCTTGAACAAGTCACTTACCGGGATCAAGACCAGACCCTCCCATGTAGCTGAGGCGTTAAAGCAGGCTGAGCTGGAAGACAAACCATTCCCAGAGTGGAGCCCAGAGGACACAGTGGAGTTCGCCCACATACTATTGCCCATAATCAAACCCACCCTCATCATGGCGAACAAGATGGACCTACCAGCATCAGAGGAGAACCTAGAGAAATTAAATGAATATTACTCACAAGCCCTCGTAGCAGCGTGCAGCGCAGAAGCAGAGCTAGCCCTCCGTCTAGCCGATAAGAGTGGACTGATACAGTATATGCCGGGTCAGGAGATCTTCAAGATACTGGACGATGATGCCTTAACCCTCGACCAGAAACAGGCGATTGACTACATCGAGCAGAAAGTCATGTACAAGTACATGAGGACCGGAATCCAGCAAGCACTGAACACGTTAGCATTCAGATTACTCAAGATGAATATGGTCTACCCTGTCAGCGATGACGCCAAGTTCAGCGACAATCATGGTAATGTACTGCCTGATGCCCATCTCATGGAGGATGGATCCACCCCAGTCGACTTGGCTGAGACAGTTCACAGTCGCCTCAAGGAGGATTATATCTTGGCTATTGACACCCGTACCGGTCTGAGGCTGCCCAAGAACTATACCCTCCGACACAGGGACATCGTGCGTATAATGACCCAGAAACGGGCGCGGTCCAAGAAGGAATAACCCTAGTAGATGTACGGGAATAGACGCTAGAATCGGAGAGACCAGAATAAAGCTATCTAGAATCAGACAATTAACCCACGCTTTACTATACCACAGTACTCAACCAGCCTGCGACCCAGCAACCTGCAGGCGGCCAACGCATCCTCATCCGGCTCCTTGATACTCACAGCCCCATAGTGAAGCGTAACATCCCGTGAGACATAATCTGGAATCCCAAAAGTAATCATGCCAAAGTTCAGAATCACCGACAACAAAGCCATCAAAGTAACCTCATTACCCCCACCAAGCCCACCAGAAGAGGTAAACGCCACTCCCACCTTGCCGTAGAGCTTGCCCCAGTACCGTTTATGGAGCCTCGTGTTGATGAACTCATTCATCTTGACACTCATCGTCCCACAGTGGGTTGGGCATCCAAACGCGATACCATCATAACTGGAAACCGCGTCAAGGTCAACTTCATCAACCCTGCATACATCAACGATTCCACCCTGCTCCCTAGCACCCTCAGCCACAGAATCCGCCATCTTCTCCACATTACCCGTCAAGCTATCAAAGGCAACAAGAATCCTAACAGAATCCAATAGAACACCATAACAAACAATAATTCTAAAGATAAAACACCATGGTTAATCAAGTGTAGGGGGAGGGGGGGGGTAACGCATCCCAACCGAACTCAGCCATATTATTCAAAAAGAAGCCCCAAAACGGCTTATCCCAAGATCAAATCTATACAAAAACGTACGCCACGAACCGAGAATCACGCATCTGATTAACACGAGGAAACAGGATCAAACCCCACCCTACGCTGATAAAATTGACTAGAAGCTAAGACCTAACAAGAGACCAAGGCACTCCACAAAGAAGCAGAGTCTAACCCCTCACTTTTTCCCATACCAGATGCGAGCTTAGCATCATCCCGCCTACTAGCTGTAGTGGCGTACTCAGGGTCAACATATCCTCCTCGAAACGATAATACCTTTCCTGAAGGTCACCAATCCAGTTAGGGAACAAACTCACCTCAATAATATGAGTCACAGTATCCCCGATGACCTCAAACCTACCACTATACGAGATATAGCCATTGAAAGCCTCGATCTTCTCATCAACGGTTCCGCCCCTAATATCCCCTGAAGCAAATTCGCTCCGCCCATCCTTCATGAAGGCAACCGACATGTAGCCCTCTGAGCTGTAGATGAGGTAACCGGTGCGTTTACCGCTCCTGTGAAGGCTGCCGTCTTCTTTTCTCGTCTCTACTGAGACCAGTCTCCATGTGCCGATAAAATCCTCTAACGCCAAACTAATCAATGAAAATACCAATGAATATTGATAAGAAATTTGTTAAAATTAGTTGTGTGGAAGCGCTAAAAGCTCGCTCTTACGGACACCCACATGGCGCAGAGCAGTCACATTCTTCGCACGATTATAGACATCGCTGGCTAGCTTGCCTAGCACCATCTCGTGAGCCATCTGGTCAAAGGTCAGATTCTCCGCCTTCTCCTCAACGATCTCCTGCATAATATTCCTAATCGCATACTCCTGACTGGTCTTGATCCTGCTCTGAGTCATGGCTGTAACCACGATCTTAACCCTGTAGCCATCCGTTGTATAGACCCTGTAGAATCCATCAATCTTGGTACTACGCCTCCTAACAAGACTCCTAAGATAGTCTCTGAGGTACTCGTGACCCTTGAACACTGTCCGAGCAGTATGTCCCTCGATCTCATCAACTTGGAAATACATCTTCATATACTCTTGACTAAAGTCGCCAGTTATGGCTGCTAGTGTGGTCTCAAAGATCCTGCCCATTACCTTATCTGGGTCATCGCTGGGAGTCTCACCAACCTTGGTCTCGCCGAAGTACTGTGGGAGAATGATATCAAACCATTCTTTGCGGCGCCATTTGTCCCTTGTTGCTCTGGACAATTTGTCATTTTCTCCTTAGTTCAGTGACTGGTACATGCAACCCAATCATATATAGGTTTTGAAAGAATGGGCACTTAGAAACCAATAAACCCAGCCAATGCCCCCCATACACCATGAAACTCACAATAATTGTCAACGATGCACCATATGGCATCGAGAAACCATGGAACGCCCTCAGGCTAGCATCCACCTCGGTCTCAGAGGAGATCGGAATGACAGTACGGGTCTTCCTCATGGGTGACTCTGTCTTGGCAGCCAAGAAAGGTCAGAAGACCCCAGAGGGTTATTATAATATGGAGAAGATGCTCCAGTCTCTGGTCTCAAGAGGGGTTGAGGTGAAGACCTGTGGGGCGTGCATTGATGCGCGGGGAATCAGTGAATTTGACTTGGTTGATGGCATACAGAGAGGCAGTATGAAAATATTAGCAACATGGATCAAAGAAAGCGAGAGAGTGCTCTCTTTCTAGACCTCTTCAAGGGTTTTTTCCGCTGCCTGAATACAACTGAGCATATCATCCAGTGTCGATACCAGACTGCCTATACTGCGATCAGAGAAAACCTCTATTTCCAGTGTACAGCCATCCACCAGAGCCATAATATGCATCCCATCAGGCGCCCCAACATTATCAGGGGTAATCGCCTTCTGTATGGCTCTCGCCGTCTTCTCATCACTGTATCTTATCTTGATACTGGTAGTGCTGTTGGCAACTGGCATAACCAACAATGAATCATCCTAGTTTATAGCGGTATTCTAAGCCAAGGCTGCCGCCACGAGACGATTAACTTCCTCAAGGAAAGCATTCTCCTTGTTAACTGGAACATAGGCTCCAGCCGCGATATCGTGTCCCCCGCCGCCACCCTCCACAGTCTCGGCAGCCTGTTGCATTACTAACCCCATGTGAAGACCCTTATCCACCAGTTCCTCGACCCCGCGAGCCGAGACCTTCAACTGGTCATCCTCACTATAAGCAGTAGCCACGATGGGTTTCATCTTCTTGAGTATCCCCTGACTGAGAAGAATACCAGAGACCACTCCGATAACGGTGTCATTGACATTGTCCTCAGCCCTGATGACGTAGATGTTCTCCATCTCTTCGACTTTTTCATTCATCTGGACCCAGTCAAGAGCCTGCCCAATGGTTCGTCGATACTTCTCCAAGGTCTCCTGAGCCTCAATCATAGCCTCACCTCGATCACCCATGACCACGCTAAGCCCTACTCCCTGCTTATCCATCCTTCCACAGGCGTTTAGGAGGCTACCGTATTCTCTTCCGCTTCTGAGGGCTGTGCTGGGCTCCTCAAGCTTGAATGTATAAATTGTGCCTATTAGCTGGTGGATAACCTTTGAGTCGCATCCACTGCTAACCATATGGTTGCTTAACGCACTGAATAGCCGTGTTTTTTCCTCGTCAGATAGATCAGCCAATGCCCGCAGCTTATCCCCATCAAGAATATCGATACCAATTTGCTTAAGGAAGGCTACACAGTTTCCCTCGTTCCCGCTAAGTCCCGGGATATATGGGAGAGTAGTGTACGCGATAGCCTTGGCGACTGGGCGTGTCTCGTATCCATAGAAGATCAATCCAACATGTTTCTCCAGAAGATGATTCTCCTCTGCCTCAGACTCAATGATGGTATTCAACCCCGTAAGGGATTTTCGTTCCCCCTTGTCTTGCTGATCTCCAAGGGCTCCAATTAAGCCGAGGCACGCAAGATCCTTGTTCATGGGATCTATTCCTTTGGCTAAGAAGTAGCATACACCCGAGGCCGCGATGTCCCGCGCGCCATCGATATCGTGGAGCATTGGGTTGATGTGGATGATGTTCTCTGCCTTATAATCCATTGGTAGATGGTGATCAAGGACAATGACATCTTGTTTGAGAGACTCTGCTATTAGATCCAAGTAACCGCTGCCAAAGTCACTGAAAATAACCAGATCCGGCTTCTCCTCAACTAATCTGGTTATGAGCTTATCATCAAGCTTCTTCTCACTGCTTATTTTGAAACGAGCCCCCATACGTAGAGCCGCAATGGCGAGTATACCGCCGCTGCTCAACCCATCGGCATCATTATGAGTAACAAGCCTGATGAACGAGCCTTTCTCCACGTGTTTAATGAATAATGAGACGGCTGATTGAAAAGAATTGAAAAAATCCTCTTGAGGCATTTCCGCGTCTAGATTGTAACTATCTCACGGCGATAGTTCCAGTCTCTTGGGAGCTTGCCCTTCTTCTTGTAGTACTTGGTGACCCTGTAGATCATGCTCTCCGTGAGCTGCATACTACGCTTGTTGGCAAAGTCCTTGGGGTTGCGATCCATGTGTCTCCGGAGTCTCGTTGCTCTAACCATCATATCGTATAGGTCCTGTGGTATCTCAGGCGCTATTCCTGCCTCTTCAAGGACCTTCCTGATCCCATGTCCAACGATGGGTTTTACGAGTGGGATTCCGTGTACGTCTCTGAGAATGTTACCGATCTGTGACTGGGATTTACCTTCGCGAGCGAGGTTAATTATAAGTGCCTGTACCTCGTCTGGCTGGTATACGACCCAGTTTGGGGGCCTCTTACTTACTGGTCTTGTACTCTGACCATGGCCCCGCATTGAAGATAGTTTTCCTACCATGTTTGTTTTCTCCGGATGCTCTAGACTTACACTCAAGACCATTATTAAATCTTTATCCTTTCTCCCAGTTGAGGGGTTTTAATATCAAGATCACCCATAATTCTTTCAGCCATGGCTCGACCGGTACTCAAATGGGTAGGGGGAAAAAGACGGTTAATAGAGGATATAATCCGGCTATTACCCGAGGATTACCCTAAACGAGCATACCATGAGCCCTTCTTTGGCGGCGGCGCCCTCTTCTTCTACCTAGAACCCGAGGCTGGCTCTATAAATGATGTGAACCCGCGTTTGATGAACTTCTACAAGGTTCTAAGGGATTATCCCGATGAGTTGATCGAAGAAGCAAGTAAGTATGAGTACGAGAAGGGCGAGTATTACAGGCTCAGGACCCGTTTCAATGAGGGTCCTTTGGGTGATGTTGAGGATGCCGCTATACTGCTTTACCTGAACAAGACCGGCTACAATGGATTGTACCGGGTTAACAGCAAGGGCGCGTACAATGTTCCTTTTGGTAGATACATGAACCCAAGGATCGTTGACGAGGACAGAATAAAGGAAGCCAGCAGGCTGCTAAAGAACATAGATATTTTCTCTGAACGCTTCTACAATGTTAAACGCCATGCAAATAGCGGAGATATAGTATATTTTGATCCGCCTTATTTGCCCGTTAGCGAGACCAGTGATTTCACATCGTACAGTAAGACGGGTTTCGGTTATGATGATCATGTATTGTTACGGGATACGTGTCTGGAGCTGGATGAGAAGGGAGTATTGTTTGTCCAGAGCAATAGCTATGTGGCGCCTATAATTGAGCTCTATACGGGTATTGAGGGTTTTAGGATAGAGGTGGTTCAGATGAATCGCCCTATTAATTCCAAGGCCAGCAAGCGGGGGGAGGTCAAAGAGATACTGGTGACAAATATCCTCCAGAAAGTTGAGAATTGATCAATCTCAGGGCTCCATAAGCATCATAACCTTTCATCGAAGATAAATCCACGGCATCAGTGAGACTTATGCTGGTTAAAGATATCATGACCAAGGAGATCATCGCGTTACCTCCAGACGAGACTATCGAGTCCGCCGCGGTAGCCATGACCCACCACGGCATCAGTAGTGTGATAGTACGTGGCGAGGGGCATGTTCTCGGGATTCTCACTGAGCGAGATGTTTTAACCAGAGTGGTGGCTCGCGGGGAAAACCCAAGTGAGGTTCGGGTGCGGGATGTGATGACTTCCGAACTGATCTCTGTAAATCCGGATACCTCGATAGACGAGGCGAGTGAGCTTATGCTCAGACACCGGATTAAGAAGCTGCCTATAGTAGACCCCGTTGAACCCGACCGGGTTGTGGGGATCTTATCTCTCACTGATGTCGCCCTAGTCAAGCCTCAGCTAATCAAGGAGTTCAAAGCCCTGGAAGCAGAGGAACAGGATATACATAAACTGGTTCGACAGGACGAGAGCCAGCACCTCGAATTAAAGGCGAGCCTCAGGTTTAACTCTAGGCGCCAGTGTCTCGATCCTGATCTGGAGTTTAATTGTTTGAAGAGTGTCTGTGCTTTCTTGAACGCTGATGGCGGGGACCTGCTTATTGGGGTCAATGACCGTAACCGGGTCGTGGGGCTTAAACACGATTATAGGACCTTTAACAAGTCTAACCGTGACGCATTCGAGAACTTTTTTGTAAACCAGATTTCCCAAAAAATCGGAAACAGGTACCTACAGTACATCAATGTAACATTCCCAAGAGCCTATGGCAAGGAAATCTGCAGGGTAAACGTAAAGCCCTCACACGAACCCGCTTTCCTTTTTCACAGTGGCAGACAATATTTCTATGTGCGGGCAGGAAATGGTTCAAGACCCTTTAACATAAAGGATAGTGCTCGGTATATGGTTGAGAAATGGCCAGAGTTGATGACTTCAACTGTGGATGCTACTGTTCAACAATCCACTCAGCCAGTTTCCTAAAGGCTCGTGCCCTGTGGCTGATCTTTGATTTCTCTTCGGCGCTCATCTCTGCAAAGGTTCGTCCATCTCCTTCTGCTGGGATGAATATGGGGTCGTAGCCGAAGCCTGCTGTGCCTCGTTCTTCTTGGCTTATCCAGCCTGTGACCTCGCCTCTGAATGTAACTGATGTATCGCCGTCTCGATATGCTACTGCTGAGAGGTATCTTGCTTCTCGGTCTTCATCGTTTTCCATGAGTTTGAGTATTCCCTCATTGTTGATGGTGCGGAGTGCGTAGCTGCTGTATGGACCGGGGAATCCAAAATATTTATCGATATAGAGCCCGGCGTCCTCGATTAAGATAGGGATGTCAACGTCCAGCACTTTGAGGCTGTACTCTGCTATCAACTCAGGGTCATCTGCCTGAATCTCTACACGTTCTATGCTTAGTCGTTCTAGCTCGATGCCGTATTCCTGCATTACTTCTCGTGCTTCAGCGTACTTGTGGTCGCTGCTGGTTCCCATCCAGATCTTAGTTCTTCTCAATGTAACGTCCCCTCTTGGATACTTCTTCCATTCGTTCAAGCGCTTCTTCGGCTTCTTCCTTCATGGATACACGGTAACCATCTTTGAATGCTCCGAGAAGCTCATCCTGATACTTGTAGTGGGTGCTGGTGAGCATCCTGTTCATCAGGTTCAGGTCTACTCCCCGCTTCTCTACCTCGCTGCTTACCTCACCGAGCCCAAAATCAATGAACACGATGCGGTCACCAGACTTGATTATGTTACTGGTGGTGAGGTCACCATGAACGATACCTGATTTATGGAGCATACCAGCGTAGAAGCCGATGCGTTTGAAGAGTTTAATTCGTTCCTCATCTGTCAACTGGTCTACAAGATCTCTGATCTTGATGCCGTCGATGTACTCCATGACGATGATGGCGTTCTCTTTATCCACATGATAAAGAAGGGGGGTAGGGACCCCGTTGTACTTTGCGCGGTGAATAATATCTGCCTCATGGTTAGTCTGAGATTTTCTAATCTGGTAGTCCAGCTCAGGGTGCCGATACTTCTTTGGAATCCGTACCTTCTTCATCGCCTTCAAGCCATTCCAATCGACGACGAAGAGATCAGCCTCCGCGCCCTTAGCCACTAGCTTCTCCAAGGTATCTCCACCTGATCCATTCTCCAGCTCGGATTAACGTGACTACTCTCCACAGGCGTCCTATACCCCGCATTATATGCAACTATACCTGTCCATGCTATCATGGCTCCATTATCTTGAGCCAGCTTGATAGGAACCACAAAGGGTGCTGCCCCATGATCCTCCGCGATATCTCTAACCATTGATGCTAGCCGCTTGTTAGCCGCGACACCCCCAGTCAACAATAACTCAGGCTTATTAGTATGAGCCAAGGCACGCTCAGTTACCTCACCAAGCATAGCATAGGCTGTCTCCTGTAGACTGAAGCAGAGATCCTCTATTCTATGTTTTCCTGTCTTGAACTCCGTGGTTATCGCCGTTAAGAGCCCACTGTAACTGAGGTCCATCCCCTTAACCGCATAGGGTAATGGTATGAGTTTACTACCAAGCGCTGCTTTACGCTCAATATCCGGACCACCGGGATATTCAAGCCCCGCTGCTCTAGCAAAGGTATCAAAGCAGTTACCAACCGCAATATCTAGAGTTTCACCGAAAATTCTGTACCTACCAGACTCATATCCACTGACTATCGTGTTTCCACCAGAAACATAGAGTGTAAGAGGGTCTTTTGCGCCTGTAGCCATTCTGCCTATCTCAACGTGAGCCACACAGTGGTTTACCCCCACCAGTGGCTTACCAAGATAAGAAGCAAGGGCTCTTGCCCCCGTTGCCCCGGTTCGTAGGCATGGACCTAAGCCGGGTCCCTGCGCGAACGAGATGATATCAACCTCATCCATGGTTATCTTCGCCTGTTCAAGAGCTGTCTTGATTGAGGCTCCCATGTATTCACTGTGGTGACGCGCAGCCTCCCTAGGATGAATCCCGCCTTCCGGGGGCACATG
>CAZZFH010000019.1:0-11842 GCA_964653295.1 uncultured Candidatus Bathyarchaeia archaeon
CCCCAAGGCACCTTTTTTGGTCTCTGTCCTCTCCATAATCTTCTTAGTAATTCCTTTATGGTCTCCAACAGCGACCCTGATGTTTGTCGCACCTATATCGATGGCTATGTAGCTCAACTTATAGAAATAGAGAGTAGTGAAAAGAAAACACTTACTCTTTTGAAACGATTTTGGTCTCTAGGTAGCCGACACCTTCGATCCAAGCCTTGAGCTTATCACCGGGTTTCAGGAACAATTTGGGGTCGGTCTTGCCATCAATCCTTGGGGTCTGGTCCATGGCAGTACCGCTGCAGGTTCCGCCGCAGATCATGTCTCCGGGATAGAAGGGTACGTCTCTGCTGAGCCATTCGAGCCACCACTCGTAGCCTCTTATGATGCTGCTCATGCTGCCGTCTTGTCTGAGTTCATCGTTTACCCACTGCTTCATTCCAAGTTTGTATGGGTCAGGCATCTCGTCCTTGGTCACTATGCATGGACCCATGGGTGCTGAACCATCAAAGTTCTTCGCAAAGAAGAAACCATCTGGTCCTGAGCCGAAGCCCATATCCCTGATGCTTAGGTCGTTGAGGATAGTGTAGCCATAGATGTAATCCATACCATCTGCTTCCTTGGTATCCTTGGCGTATTTTCCGATGACCGCAGCCAGCTCAACCTCATAGTCCATCCTCTTTGTCTTTGATGGATAAGGTGTCTCGGTGCCGGGATCACGGACCATGCTTGATTGTTTCCAGAAGCCCCATGTCCTATACTCGTTGCGCGCCACCTGTGCCTTGAGCTCCTCAAGGGTCGTAGTGTCTCCCCTCAGCATCTTGTAAGCATCGATGCTGTGATCATAGAAGTTCGCCCCAGCCATGGCTATCTTGGAGGCTGCACTCGGCAGTGGCGCCCTTAGCTTGTACTCGCCTTTCTTGTAGACCAGTTTCTCACCTTTTGGACCACAACAAGATCCATTCTTGACATAATCTATAGCCTTCTGAGCCTTCTCCAATCCAGCATCACCCTCTTCTATGAATGCAAGAAGGCAGCTTGGTACCTTGGCGTCTGCTTTAAGTTGGGGGTTGGCTGCTCCCTTTGAGTGTTTGTATGTTGCATAGGCGTAGTTTAGGTCGATTACGCTCTCGTCTTCTATCAGGGCTCCCAGTCGTCCCTCATTGTATTTTACTAGCTTCAATTTATTCGAGAGAAAGAGGTATTACTTGCATTTAAGGCATAGCAGAGCCCCAGTTTTTCCCCTTTATTATATGAGACGAAGCGATCAGAGAACCTGTGGATGATATTTACTATTATTACACAATTAGCGATAGATAGCTAAAGCATATATCCAAGATAACTCCCCTATCAACAATTCAATAGGTGTAACCCAGATTGATGGAAATAAGATTCCACGGCAGGGGTGGACAAGGCGCCGTCACAGGCACCAGAATCCTAGCCACTGCCCTTTATTATGAGGGGAAATTCACTCAAGGAATCCCCATGTACGGCACCGAGAGACGAGGCGCACCAGTCGTAAGCTTCCTAAGAATAGGGGAGCAACGAATCAATGAGCGCGACCTTGTTCATGAACCAGACATGGTGATAGTCCTTGACCCTCTACTCGGCAAGAGTGTGCCAATCACTGATGGCTTGAAGAAAGGCGGTATAGTTCTAATTAATCACCCACATAAGGGAAGAGAGACTGGACTAGGCGGTGATTTCAAGGTAGCCACGGTTGATGCAACCAACATCGCCCTAGAGACCATCGGGCGTCCAATCACAAACACCGCTATCCTAGGCGCCTTTGCTAAGGTAACTGGTGCTGTCCGTCTTGAGAGCATAGAGAGAGCTATCAATGATCAATGGGGCGGTAGGATAGCCGAGATGAATATCAATGCGGTACGTAGAGCCTATGAGGAGGCGAATACCCCTGAGGATGTAAGTGACTTGCCTCCCCAAAAGGTTGAGGTGAAACCGGGTCAGCGGGATGTTTCCAGCTGGAGGGTCTTCAAGCCAGTGCTGGATAAGGAGAAATGCATCGGATGTATGCGGTGTTATATTCTATGCCCCGAGGTCGCCATCAGCATGATTGAGCATAAAGCCGATATTGACTACAAGTACTGCAAGGGATGCGGTATCTGTGTCGAGGAGTGCCCAGTCGAGGCGATTGACTTTGTACAGGAGACCCTATAGGAGGAGCATGATATGGCAAAGAAATTCGAGGTAATGGTAGGAAACAAGGCAGTAGCATACGCGGCGAAGCTAGCCAGAGTCAAGTATGTTAGCGCCTTCCCAATCACACCCCAGACCACCATAGTACAGTATATCGCGGATATGGTCGCCAGCGGCGAGATTGACGCCGAGTATGTCACAATGGAGGGGGAATTAAGCTGTCAGGCATCGGCCATCACAGCGAGCACTACTGTCAGGAGCTTCACAGCCACAAGTGGGCCCGGGTTGCTTTACATGCATCACCCTATGCACATGACTAGCTGGGCACGTCTACCCTTGGTTATGGCTGTGGTTCACAGGTCAACAAAGGGTATGCAACCAGACCAGATGGATACCATGAGCCAACGAGATACAGGCTGGTTGATGATGGAGTGCCAGAACAGCCAAGAGCTTCTTGATACAGGTATCATGAGCTTCAAGATAGCCGAGGACCCGAGGGTTCGTCTTCCAACCATCTTTATGGGTGATGGTTACATCCTTAGCTATACTTCTGAACCGGTTGAGATACCTAGTCAGGAGGAGGTTGATGCTTTCCTTCCCCCATACAAGCGACCATTCCCTATGTTCCCTGAGGAGGCAAAGGAGGCTATGGCTTTGCTGTCGGAGATGTGGAATCCTTTTGTTGATCCTCAGAAGGTT
This sequence comes from uncultured Candidatus Bathyarchaeia archaeon, assembly GCA_964653295.1. GTDB lineage: Archaea > Thermoproteota > Bathyarchaeia > TCS64 > TCS64 > RBG-16-57-9. The sequence goes on from CAZZFH010000019.1 coordinate 2,845, forward strand.
TGGAGGGATCAACAGGAGGCAGCCATGAACGCAAAGACCGTTATCAAGGAGGTTAACGCTGATTTCGAGAAACGTTTCGGAAGAAGCTATGGAAACGGACTGGTTGAAGAGTACAAGTGTGATGATGTTGATGCGGTGCTTGTCGCCATGGGCACAATCGCCTCAACAGCCAAGACCGCCATCGACCAGCTCCAGCGAGACGGTAAAAAGATCGGCTTGGTAGCCATCAAGAGTTTCAAGCCTTTCCCGGAGGAAGATTTCCAGAGAATAGCGGGATACGCCAAAGCCATGGGGGTAATCGATAGAAACGTATCAACAGGTACCATGGGTGGAATCACCTTCACAGAAATCAGGCACTCTCTCTATGATGTGGATGAGAAGCCTGTTACCCTTAATTACCATGCTGGAATGAGGGGCAAAGAGGTTCGTGTCGAGGACTTGAAGCGTATGGCAGATAAGACCCTGAAAGCAGCCTACGGGGAGAAAGTATCACCAATCGTGGAGTGGCAATAGGAGGAAAAAAGGATGAGTAAATCAATACCACTAAACAAACTAGAAGAACGCGAATACATAACACCAGCCAACAGCGCATGCCAAGGCTGCGGAGGAAGCATAGTAGCCCGCATAGTCGCCAAGGTAATAGGCAAGGATATGGTCAGGCAGGAGGTCGCCTGCTGTGGACCCGCCTTCGGTAATATCACTCAGCCAGTATTCTATGGCGAGATATTCGAGGGCGCAGGAGCCATGATGACAGGTTTCGCACGTGCTTTTAAAAGAGTAGATAGGGAAGACATCAGGGTTACTGGTATCATCGGCGACGGTGGAACCACAGACATTGGCTTCCAGGGCTTGTCTGCGTCTGCGGAACGCAACGAGGATATGCTCTGGGTTTGCTATGACAACGAGGCTTACATGAATACTGGCGGGCAACGAAGCAGCGCAACCACAAAATACGCTGCGACTACAACCACGCCCATCGGTGAGTATAGTCGAGGCAAGGCAGAGCAGAAAAAACCACTACCCTTGCTGGTAGCCATGCACAATGTACCCTATACAGCCACAGCCAGTATAGCTTATCCCGAGGATTTCATCGGTAAGCTCAGCTACGCCAAGCCCATCAAGGGGTTCAGGTTCATACAGGTCTCTGCTCCATGCCCAACAGGCTGGAGGTTCGACCCAAGATATACCGCGAAAGTAGCCAAAGACATGGTCTTGAGTGGTCTATGGCCTATCTATGAGGTTGTTGATGGTAACCTGAATCTTACCATTAAACCCAAGGAGCTCAAGCCAGTCAAGGATGTACTGAAAAGTCAGGGAAGGTTCCGCCACGTCACAGATGATGAGGTGGATGAGATTCAGGGCTGGGCTTTTGAGAACTGGGCTAGGTTGCTTGAGATAGACGGTGGACCCGTCCTATAATCCCTTTTTTATTCGTTTTTCATGTTCCAGATTCTTTCACAGAAACTGTCTATAGTTACAAGGACTTTTTCATCAGCCAAGCTGTAGTATCGTTTTCTTCCATCCTTACGTACATTGAGTAATCCAGTGTCTTGTAGCTGCAGGAGATGGACGCTTACCGTTGGCTGAAGTATCTCGAAGTATGGGAGGAGTTCGGATACGCATTTCTCGCCATCCATTAGTAGGTATATGAGTTTGAGGCGATTGGGGTCCGATAGTGCCTTGAAAATTTCGCTCCTGCGATCAAGTTCATTATCAACCATAAATGCCTCATGTTCAAATTCGATTACCTCAACTGCCTCATTAATATACAATTTGAATCACTTTTCCTCTAAAAACCGGGGAGCGGACAAAACGGTATGTTTGTATCCCGTATCTACAATAATTGGGGATAGTGGCTTCACTATCTCTCCGGTTGCTCATGGTACGTGTTTTGCTTTTTTTTATTATAGTATGATGGTGTCGTGTTATCGATCACTGGTGAATAATGTGTTTTAATTAAAAATCGCCGTGAAACAATAGACCATTCATTTTCAGTTATTTATTCATCTTCTTCAATACATCTATAATTTCTTCAAACTCCAGAATTTTAGGACCATCCCACACCGAAAAACCATCATCAACAAGAACCGCCCGCATGCCAGCCCCAAGCGCCCCCTTAATATCAGCCTCCAAGCTATCCCCCACCATCACAGCCTCCTGAGCATGCACTCCCAGAAGGTCCAAAGCGAACTCGAATATCCTTGGATCAGGCTTGGGTACCCCGATGTCAAAGCTGCATATCATTACATCGAACCATCTGCCATAGCCATGGTCTCTGAGAGCCTGTCTTGGGGCTTCCAGCCATGAGTTGCTCAGTAATCCCAGCTTATAATCATTGGACAGCGCCATCAAAGTATCTTCCAGACCAGAGACAAACTCGATGTAGCCCTCATCATAGACATATTGTTCGAGTTCATCAGCAATATCCATACTAACCGAGTGTCCAAGGATACCGAGGGCGTGATTAAAAAACTGGTAAGAGTCAAGCTCAGCGCCCAGTTGGTGTTGCTCATACCTGTACTCGATTGTATCCTTGATCGCGTTCTCCATATCAACGGGATCAACTCGAATATCTTCCAATTCTAGTCTGGATTTTATCCTCTCTGAGACCATTTCCCAATCTGTCTTAGTGTTGGCCAATGTGCCTCCAAAGTCGAAAAGTACTGCCTTAATCACATGAATACTATATTGCTTTGAAATTTAACAGCATCCAAACCCAGTCGATTGTTTTTTACTCTTCTCTGACAAATACATGTGAATCGATTTGGATGAAAAAGAAACCTGTGAACCCCAAACCATAACAGGGTTCACCGAGGAAATGGAGAAACATCTAGGATACTTCAACTACTACTGGGACCCCAAGGAGGGAAGGCTCTGGCTTGAGGTAGACAAGCTTGATACAGAGTTTCTGTATGTCAATAGTTTAAAGGCTGGATTGGGCAGCAACGATATTGGCTTGGATAGGAATCAGCTGGGTTCCACCAAGGTGGTTAAATTCCAGCGAGTAGGACCAAAGATACTGCTGACACAGGTCAATTATGGGTATAGGGCGGTAAGCGATAACCCCAAGGAGCTTGAGGCTGTAGATGATGCCTTCGCCAAATCAGTAATCGGCGGCTTCCTCATTGAGGTAGAAGAAGATAACAGGGTGCTCATTGATGCCACTGATTTCTTCCAGAGGGACGCTAAACAGGAGATCAATCGCCTCAAGGAAAAAGAACAAGGCGAATACGAGCTGGACCCAAAACGCTCAGCAATATACCTACCCGCAACTAAAAACTTCCCCAAAAACACAGAGATCGAGGCTATACTCACCTACCAGGGAAAGAACCCAGGTGACTGGCTCAAGAGCGTAGCACCAGACCCAGAAAACATCACCGTAAGACAGCATCATAGCCTAATCGAGTTGCCAGATGATGATTATACTCCACGTAAATTCGATATCAGGAGCAGCTATTTCGCCATACGATACAATGATTATGCTACACCAGTAACAGAACCCCTTGAGAAACGATTCATCTGCAGGCACCGACTCAAGAAAAAAGACCCCAAGGCTGATAAGAGTGAACCAGTCGAACCAATAATCTACTATGTAGACCCGGGAGTACCGGAGCCCATTAGATCTGCTCTGGTTGAGGGTGCCAAGTGGTGGAACATAGCATATGAACACGCCGGTTACAAGGATGCGTTCAGGGTCGAGATTCTTCCAGAGGACGCCGACCCCATGGACATCAGGTACAATGTGATCAACTGGGTTCACCGCAGCACCCGTGGCTGGAGCTATGGGATGACTGTAACAGACCCAAGGACCGGTGAGATAATGAAGGGTCATGTGAGCCTCGGTAGCCTGAGAATCAGGCAGGACTTCATGATCGCCATGGGATTGATGGGCGAATACAACGAGGATGGGGACAACGCGAATGAGGCTATGGAGATGGCTTTGGCGCGAATCAGGCAGCTCAGCGTCCACGAGGTTGGACACACTCTAGGGCTTGGGCACAACTATGCCAGCAACATCAATGGAAGATCAAGCGTAATGGACTATCCCGCCATGTGGGTAAGAGAAAAAGACGATAAACTCGATCTAAGCGAAGCCTACGAGACCGGAGTAGGAGAATGGGACCTTGTGAGCATCGCGTACGGGTATCAAGACTATCCCCGGGGCACAGACGAGGAAGCCGAGTTGGACAAGTTGCTCAATGATGCATTCAGCCGTGGATTACTTTTCCAGCCCAGTAGGGACGCTGGACCGGGAAGCGCCAGCCCATATGCGGCATACTGGATCAATGGAGTAGACCCAGTTGAAGAACTCAACAGGATGATGCGTGTACGAAAGATAGCCTTGGAGACCTTTGGAGAACATAGGATAAGATATGGAACCCCCTTGGCAAACTTGGAGGAGCCACTGGTAACCACTTATCTTTTCCACAGGTTCCAGTTGGAATCAACAGCCAGCGTCCTTGGAGGACTCTACTATCACTATAAGGTGAGGGGAGATGTACAGGAGAACCCCAAAATAGTACCCGCTGAAGTCCAAGCACTTGGGCTAGAAGCACTATTAGAGACCATTACCCCACAAGCACTCGCATTACCAGATGATCTACGAGACCTATTACCTCCACGCCCGCAGCATCTAGCCCAGACACGAGATCTATTCCCGGGAAGAACTGGGCTCACCTTCGACCCCATGGCAGCAGCTGAGACTGCTGCAGGAATGACAGTAAAAATAATTCTGCATCCTGAGCGTGCATCGAGGCTTGTAGAATACCATGCACGGGACCCGGGTCTACCCGGATTGGGAGATGTTATTGATAGGCTCTTTGAGGCAACTTGGCTAACCATATGCGAGGATAGCTACTATCAGGAACTCCAACGTGTGGTGAACAACATTGTCCTCTACTATATTGTAGAGCTCATCAAGAACAAGGAGGTACCGGGTATAGTTAGAAGCCTAGCCCACTTGAAGCTTATTCAGCTCAATGAACGAGTGAGCGAGATGGAGACAAAAGATGAGGCACAGTTGTCTCAGTACTTTTACTTGGGAATGGTATTGGACAAGCTTGAGGAGAACCCTGAGTCGGTTGATCTTACTCCTCCCGCAGAGCCCCCGATGGGTGCCCCCATCTAACACTTTTTACTATTTTTTTATTATTTTAAAGATAGTTTCATAACAATTATCTCCCATATTAGATCAATCATGAGCATACATTGGTCCCCAACAGATGACTCTGAAGCATTGCTAGAGAACCTTAAATCCGATCTTAATGGCCTCGACCCCAGTGAAGTCGAAGAAAGAACAAGGGTATTTGGGCGAAACGATTTAGCTGGAAAAGAGTCGAGGGGCAAGGTGCAGATTTTTGTTGCTCAGTTTAAGAATTCATTGATTTTTCTTTTAATAGCTGTTGCAATTGTCTCTTATCTTCTCGGCGAGGTCACTGATGCCATAATAATTTCCTCAATTGTGATCCTCAATAGTATGCTTGGATTTTTCCAAGAGTATCAATCCGAGAAAGCGGTAGAGAAGCTGAAAGAACTGGTCACTCTATCTACAACTGTTCGAAGAAATGGACAAAAAAAGCAGATAGATAGCAGAGAGTTGGTTCCAGGTGATATCGTTTATTTTGGGTTAGGTAATGTTGTTCCCGCTGATATTCGACTTCTTGACGCTGATGAGATCTATATTGATGAATCCTCTTTGACCGGAGAACCTTATCCTGTTCAAAAGAGAGCAGGAAGAATAGAAAAAACCAGTGAGGATCTTCACGAGTTAATCAACATCGCTTTTGCGTCCACCTATATACAATCTGGGAAAGGGCATGGCGTAGTTGTCGAGACTGGAAGAAATACCTTCATAGGAAAAACGGCTAAGCTTCTCGGTGATATCGAGAGACGAAGTCAATTTCAGCAGAGTATGGAAGATTTTAGTATGACTCTGCTGAAAATCGTGGCAGTAACCGTTGTAATCGTTATTCTACTAAAGACTCTAGTGGGTTCGAATATTACAGAGACTATCCTATTTACTTTGGCTCTCGCAGTAGGGATGGTTCCTGAGGCTCTCCCAATTGTTGTAACCATCAGTCTGAGTAATGGCGCGATGGCTTTGGCTAAACGAAAAGTTGTGGTTAAGAGATTGGTATCAGTCGAGGATTTGGGGAACGTTGACGTCATATGCACAGACAAGACAGGGACCATAACTGAGAACGCCATCACTTTCGAGGATTTTAGTGATCCAGTGGGTATTCAAAACCCAAGGATTATGGAGTACGCATTTCTTTGCACCCCAGTATCCGAAGAAGACAAGCCGGGCAGTCCAATTGATCGCGCGATTAGAAGATATGCACATGATAACGGCATAGTCTCATTAAATGATCCTTTGAAAGAAATAGTGTTCAATAGTAATCGGAAACGAAACAGTGTCCTGATAGAAAATCATGGTGAATCACTTATTATCGTTAAAGGGGCACCCGAATTCATTATCGAGCGTTCATTGAGCATAGAATCCGATGGGCATGTCACACCATTAGAGGATAAACAAGGTATAATGAGGGTATACAATGAGTTTGGGAACAGAGGGCTCAGAACAATCGCTGTTGCTTATAAGAGATACAATGATGAAGATTACCAAGAATCTGATGAATCAGATTTAACCCTACTTGGTTACATAGGGTTTATCGATCCACCAAAAGCTTCAGCGAAAGAGGCTTTCCGGAAAAGCAGGGACCTATTTATCGATGTTAAAGTGCTCACTGGTGATGGTCCCTATGTTACCATGGAGATAGCGCGGCAAATTGGTCTTGATCTTAAGCCAAATCAGCTTGTGCTTGGAAGCGATATTGATGCCATGAGTGATGAGGAACTTGAGAAACAGTTGGGTGAGATCAGCATTGTATGTAGGGCTACTCCTGAGCAAAAGTATAAGGTAATAAAGGCCCTGAAAAGGATGGGCAGGGTCACAGCTTGTCTCGGGGATGGTGTGAATGATGCACCGGCTCTCAAGGAGGCTCATGTTGGGATCGCTGTAGATCAAGGTACTGATATCGCCAAGGATGCAGCGGATATTGTTCTCCTAGAAAAAGATCTCAAGGTAGTGATTGACGGCATTGAATTGGGGAGAAAAACATTCAGCAATATTGTAAAATATGTCATCTATACAATCGCCGGGAATTTTGGTGATCTGTACACTGTTGCAGTCGCAAGCCTATTCATGGCGTTCCTACCATTACTACCAAGTCAATTGATTCTTAGTAATTTCCTCACAGATACTCCTGTAGTATCAGTCTCAACCGACAATGTTGAGGACAGCGAGCTTGTAAGACCAAGAAGATGGGATATTCAACATATATTCCGCCTAAGCGGGTTACTGGGTGCTGTAAGCGCTATATTTGATGGTCTCTTGATCGTGATACTGCTCCTCTATCTCAAGGTAGATAATATACACCTATTCAGAACAGCCCTTTTCCTTGAGATAGTCTTAAGCGAGATTCTTGTTCTCTTCATGATTAGAAGTGATAGGTTTTTCTTGAGAGCAAAGCCACCGAGTTGGCAGCTTGTTGCAGCCTCAATCTTTGCTGTGGCACTTACATTATCAATAATATATTTACCCATCAGCCCAATTTTCGATTTCACTCCTCTCACAGGAGCACCCCTGCTGGTAGTCATCCTTATCACAATAGGATATGTAATCACAACAGAGATCGTAAAAATCGCATACTTCAAGAACCTAATAAAACCCAGAAAGATTCTCTCTGTCCCCTTTAAAGTAATCAATCATCAAATTGCTAATAGTGAAAGGCGCCTGTAAAACTGTGTTTTCTTAACAAATTATTAAATCGTATCAACAATCAGAACATTTAATGATTGATTACAACCCGTTTGGGGAAGAGTATCAGCCAAAATGGACCTATATTTTCTTGATAGTATCAACAATCGTCTACATATTTCAACAGATTACCCCACTATGGGTGTTTCTAGCATACACTCCCGCATATACGCTGAGATACCCTTGGACTCTTCTTACGGCTATCTTCCTACACTTGGACCTTGCCCACTTTTTATTCAATATGGTAGCCCTTCTCATCTTCGGAACAATTCTTGAGAAAAGGATAGGAAACCAGAATTTCTTCGGCTTATTCCTAGTCTCAGGCATCATAGGGAACATTGGATATTTCGTGACCTCGGTTAACCCCATGATACCTGCTCTAGGCGCCAGTGGGGCTATTTATGGGATAATCGGTGCCTTGGCTATCCTTGAGCCTTATAGAAGGGTGTATTTGTATGGGTTTATGCCTCTCCCGATGGTTGGAGCTGCTATTTTATGGGCTCTCGGTGACTTGAAGGGTCTCTTTGTTCCTTCTAGGATCGCACATGGGGCTCACTTAGGTGGCATGGTGATTGGGATAATTGCGGGTATTCTACTTAAAAAGCAAGAAAAATTATAGTCTATTTCTTTACCTGATTGTTTATATTCTTACAGTTCTACGAATTATCTGTGTTTAATAAGATTCTGACAGCTTTTGACGGATCAGAAACTTCAGATAGAGCCCTCTACTACGCCGCACAACTTGCATCAATCAGCGATGGAGACCTTATCATCCTATTTGTTGTTCATGAGCTAATCAAGGAATTTAGTCAGAAAGAAGACGATATATCCCTTGAAGATAAAATTCAGAACCTTCTGAATAAAAACGTGAACAAGATAAAGAAGATCTATCCTAACCTTAAGATCAGATCTATTATTATGAAAGGCTCTCCTTCTTTTGTAATTGTCGAGGTTGCCAAGAAAGAGAATGTTGATTTAATCGTGGTGGGCAGCCGAGGTTTTAGGATAAAAGACTGGTCACTTGGCAGTATTAGTAGCAGTGTCGTTAATCATAGTCCAATAAATGTTCTTGTGATAAAATGATTAAGAGATATTCAATATCTATTCTGGGCATATTTGGAGTGGGCGGTGGCATACCCTCTCCAAACTCAGAACCCGAATATGCCAACGTGAGTCTCC
>CAZZFH010000019.1:11942-14719 GCA_964653295.1 uncultured Candidatus Bathyarchaeia archaeon
TCTCATTATTTTCTCGTGAATAGACGCATACTATTGGCTGTCTTGCTTCTCTGCTCGACTCTATCCATGTATGGGGCATATAGAGTAAACAACAACGGGGGCGCACTCAAAGTAACAAACATAGCCATACCCGGAGAAAACACGATAACTGGAGTACTCTATGAGCCATTGACCCATCTGGATGATGCTCCATGTGTCTTGCTTGCTCATGGTATAACCAACAGCAAGGAATCCTTATCCGGGGTAGCGTTTGAGCTCGCCAAGCATGGATATTTTGCATTGAGTATTGACCTTGTTGGGCATGGGCGCTCCTCTGGAGCTCTTGATGGCTCTGATCCTAGCCTCGGTGTGGTCCAAGCAGCGGAGTATCTTCTCGATTACACCAAAAACACGCATATTGGTTTGGTTGGACACAGCCTTGGGGCTGGGGCAGTGTATTATGTTGCTTCTCACGGTGTGCCCGAGAATGGGGTCGTCTTGATTGGTGGAGGGATTGGCTTCAATTATTATACCGATGAGTCAGGTGGTTTTATGCCGTCCCATCCTTGGAACCCATTGGTTATAATTGGACGTTATGATGTTCTCTTCGATGAGACAATAATCCAAGAATCACTCCAGATAACCTTCCCAGCCAACACCCCTGAACTGAATACATTGAAGGGGGAATCGACTGCTGCATCAATGACAATGCTGCTGATGCCATACACATCGCATCTGTTTGAACCCGTTGACCCTGTTGTGGTTGCCTCGACAGTTGATTGGTTCAATACTATCAACCATATAGAAACCAATATGCCCCAAACATACCTCACCCGAGAGGCTTTCATCCTGTTTGCCTTCATTTTCTTCATCGCTGCTTTGACCCAAGCGACCACACTGGACTCAACGGTTACCCAGAAGGCTGGCTTTGATTGGCGCAATGGGGCAATCTATGGGGTGATTGGTTTCATCTGCTTTATCCCATCAATGTTACTAGGCAATGTTATCCCCTTCCCACCCCAGTTATTCGGGTCATCTATCGCTTGGTGGCTTCTCATCTGGGGTGTCCTAATGTATTTGTATGCTAGGTTTTTGAGAAAAGATGCTGTTCTGTATAAAATCAATGGTAAGGATGTCGGTTATGCGTTGCTTGTCTTTTTTGGTGCCTATGTTTTCTGTCTGGGTTTGGAGTATTTTCTCGGTTTTGGGTACAGGTTAATTGTACCAATATTCAGGGTCCTATTTCTACAGCGAGCACAGAGCTTCATATTATATCTCCCATTCATGCTTGCGCATTTCTACTCTGAATCCATCTGGTTCCGTGAAGAGCTAGGAAAAATAAAGGAATTGGCTATCTCCAAGATTGGGTTATTCACAGCCTTTGTCCTAGTCCAGTATGGAGGATTCTACCTGCTAGACACTGTATTTGTGAGTGGTTTCATCGGGTTTATCTTGGAGTTTATCGTGGCGATTGTTCCCATGCTCTTAATATCTGTTCTAGTTGCCTCATATTCCCAGAGATGTAACCGAGTGGGTGTCGGGGTCATATTGAATACATTGATTTTCAGCTGGATCGCGGCTGGTTTGTTCCCGTATTAATCTTGATCATGAATGGTCTTGGGTTCTCAAGTTTGTTTAATACATTATTTTATCTAAATAATCCGCGTTACCTTGATTATGAGTAATGTTAGGCTTATCGCGGATGATGATTTCAAGGAATACGTCAGGCTAAGTCACGATGCATACCCCGCCATGTACACTCCAATGAGTGAAGAGCAGATAGATGGCTGGATAAAACGGATGCAGGAGCAGCAAGCCAAGAAAGCTGATATACAATATTATGGCTATTATCGAGACGACAAACTCATTGGTGTCATGAGACTCCATAGTTTCCGAATCAATGTCCATGGCGTCGAGATGGTAACTGGGGGCGTCGGTAATGTATGCGTTGGCTTGGCCTATAAGAAGGAGCATATTGCCAAGGAGATGATGGAGTATTATCATGAAGTTTTCAGGCAACAGGGTGTCCCATTGCTACTTCTCTGGCCTTTCAGGCATGATTTCTACATGAAGATGGGATATGGTTACGCTAGAAAATATAACAAATACATGTACAAGCCAGATGACCTGCCCCGTGGAAGCAAGGAAGGTGTGGGCTTCATGGGTGAAGCTGATATTGATGACCTGCTGGAGTGCTTCAACAGGTACGCTGCCAAGACCCATGGGATGATCTATAAGCAGCGTAGGTTCTTTGAGCGGTTTATTCAGAGGTTCAAGGTTGTAGGGTACCGTAACGGTGATCGTATCGAGGGGTTCATTGGTTTTAATTTCAAGAAGCTGGACCCGGATCATCCCTTGCGCCAGAATATTGAGATAGAGTACATGATATATGAGACCCCCACAGCCCTCAGCAGACTCTTGGCGTTTCTCCAGACCCAGCTGGATCAGGTTGAACGCGTGGTCTTCATGACCTATGATGATGACTTCCACTACCTCTCAAAGGACCCAAGGAATGGTGTGCCTCATCTCTTCTACATAAACCAAGAATCCAACGCACAGGGCGTCGGGATAATGTACAGGATACTCGACAAGGAATTATTCTTCAAGCAGTTAGCGCCTCACAGCTTCAACGGGGAAAACCTCAGAGTAAAGTTCAATGTAGAGGATAGCTTTGTTCCCGAGAACAATGGGGCTATTTCTGTTCATTTCAAGGACGGGTATCCTGAGATTGTTGAAGGATATGATGTTGAGGTCTCAATGTGTATTGAGTATCTGAGTAGTTTGCTTATGGGTGTTGT
>CAZZFH010000020.1:0-14466 GCA_964653295.1 uncultured Candidatus Bathyarchaeia archaeon
TTCGAGAACGCAGCGGCTAACGCCAGCGGCATCGAGGCGGCTTGGAAAGCCCAGAGACGAAGCGGAAAAGGACCATTAGCAAAGTATGAGAAATTAAATGTGATTGCTTATGCTGGTGATGGAGGCACTTATGATATCGGCTTCCAGGCACTTTCTGGTGCCCTTGAGCGTGGACACAACTTCACCTATGTGCTGATGGATAACGAGGCATACATGAATACAGGCATCCAGCGTAGCGGTGGAACACCATTCGCAGCTAGTACTACAACTAGCCCAGCTGGTAGCGTGATTCCGGGTAAGCAGGAGTGGAAGAAGCCCATCGATGATATCATGGTTGCTCACGATATCCCATATGTCGCGACTATGAGTCCAGCGTATCCACAGGACGTACTGGATAAGAGCAGGAAGGCATTCAATACGATGGGACCAAAGTTCCTGCACGCCATCATCCCCTGTACAAGGGGCTGGAGGTACCCAACAGAGGACACAGTCACCATCGCGAGACTGGCGACACAGACATGCATATTCCCACTCTATGATGTGGAACGTGTAGATGGAAGACCCGTTTACAAGTTAAGTGCTGCAAGCGCTGCCCTAGCTAGGCGTCCAGAGTCCAAGAAGCCTGTTGAGGAGTATCTGAAGACTCAGGGCAGGTTCAGGCATCTCTTTAGACCCAAGGAGAACAAGGAGCTTCTTGAGATGATCCAAGATGGCGTCGACTTCCGTTGGCAGCTTCTCTTGGAGAAGTGCGGTCTCTAATTCTCTCCTTTTTCTTATTGATTATTTTGATTTTTTAATTAGGTATGTTACGAGTGTTAGTCCTAGTATTGCTGGTAGATACATTTTTTCTATGAGTAGATATCCAGTCCAGAATGATAGTATCCATATGAGACTTACTGAGGTCCCACTTGGTAATGGGAGAGATTCTTTTCCAGAAATTTGATAGAAGATAGCAGAATAGATTGCACCCGTAACTAGCCAGCCTAGAAAATTGCTTAGGGGTACCCCAAAATAGATTCCGCCCTCAGTGTATGACCAGAAACCTATGTGGACTGCAGCGGGGTCAATCACTAGATCAACGAGTAGATTGAATATTGATGCTATTAGGCAGAATAATGATATTTTATTGGTATACTGGGAAGAAACATAGAGACTGCATAATAAAATGGGCAAATAAGCAAACGACACAGTTGGCGGTACGAGTCCAAATAGTAACCAGCCTAACCGGGAACCATACTCGAATCCACCGTAAGGGAAACCGGTCCAAACCGCAAATCCTTCGATAAGCACAGGCAACATACTGAGAATGATTATGACCATCAGTCCCTTACGGTAGCCCAGGTGTGAAACTAGGGCATAGTATGAGGGGATCGCGAAGATGATGATGAAAATATTGCTGATGGCTGAAAAGGATGGGGTTTCACTGAAAATTGACATGAATAAACTTGAGGCGAAAAAAAGAATACTTATCAAAAAGACAGTTCTTTTTTGGTAAAGCATACAATATCCATCTAATATTTGGAAAGCTTTCAAATAAGGTATTTTAAGCGCCATTTTGCTTAGCAGAATATGTCGGTAACCGTAATAGGTGCCGGGTTTGGCGGTCTCTCCGCAGCAGCATTATTAGCCAAAGATGGTTATGATGTTACTCTATTAGAGAAGAATAGTCAGCCCGGTGGAAGAGCCAGAGTTCTACGAGACAAAGGGTTTAGCTTTGATATGGGTCCAAGCTGGTATCTAATGCCAGATGTCTTTGAGAATTTCTTCAAGGAATTTGATAAGAAACCAGAGGACTACTACAAATTACAGAGAATTGATCCAAGCTACAGGATATTCTTCGACGGGGAGCAGATAACCGATGTCTCCGCAGACCTTGAAGAAAACTATGAGTTATTCGATTCCTTTGAAGAGGGAGGCGGCGATAAACTCAGGCGCTACTTGGAGCAGGCTGAGCATCATTACAGGCTCGCAATGGATGAGATGCTTTACAGGGAATATGATAGAATCTGGGACCTATTCAGCGGAAAACTAGCGCTTGAAGGATTCAAACTTCCCCTATTCAGCAACATTGATGGGTATGTTAGCAAGTGGTTTAAGTCATCAAAGGCAAAAAAGATACTGGAATACAGCATCGGTTTCATTGGAGGTAGTCCACAGAATACTCCAGCCCTTTATTATATTATGAATCATGTGGACTTCAAATTAGGTGTATGGTATCCAGCAGAGGGAGGTATAGGCAGAGTAGTCAGTGCCTTAGTGGATTTATGCAAGGAGTATGGTGTGGATATCAAGTATGATCATGAGGTCACAAAGCTTGAGGCACAAGGAAAGAATGTAACAAAAGTAGTTACTACCGAAGAGACCTATGAGCCAGATTTTGTAGTAGTGAACGCTGATTATCCGCATACCGAATTGAACCTCCTGGAGCCCCAGTACAGGACTTATGATGAAAAATATTGGGCATCAAAGACTATGGCGCCAAGCGCCCTCGTATTGTACATTGGCCTCGATAAGAAACTACCAAAGATGGAGCACCATAATCTATTCCTAACGAAAGACTGGGACAAAGGATTTGAGAACATATTCGATCCAAAGAAAGCAAGCTGGCCCGAGTCCCCAAGCTATTACATCAATATAACATCCAAATATGACCCAACAACAGCCCCAGAAGGAGGAGAAACCATATTTGTACTGGTCCCACTGGCACCAGACCTCGAGGACACTCCTGAGATTCGGGAAAAATATTATGATAAACTAGTTACTCACATTGAAGAACTCGCAGGGGAGCCCATCAAGGGTCATGAAGTTGTCAAACACATCTATGCTGTAAACGATTACAAGGAAGACTATAATGCCTACAAGGGAACCGCCCTTGGACTAACCCATAGCCTACTCCAGACAGCAATATTCAGGCCAAGTCACAAGAGCAAGAAACTGGACAACCTATACTATACTGGTCATTACACTCACCCCGGAATAGGCATGCCCATGTGCCTCATCAGCAGTCAGGTTCTAACCAAGACCATCGCCAAACGACACAAAGGAGAACCCTCTTAACTTGAATCCTATACACAAAAGAATCTTCAAGAACGGTAGTAAGACCTATTATTACAGTAGTTTCTTCTTCCCACCCAATGTAAAAGAGGATGTTTTCAAGCTCTACAGCTTTGTGCGGAAAGCCGATGATTATGTAGACTCTGTTCCCCAGCAGAAACAGGAGTTCTATAGTTTCAAGGATCGATATGAGCAGGCTCTGGAGGGAGACGTATCTGGAGACCTAGTGATTGATAGCTTTGTTGAACTTGTGGAAAGGAGAAGTTTCGATACTTCATGGGTGGAGGCATTCCTGTATAGTATGGAATCGGATCTCTACATAAACAGCTACGAGACAATGGAAAGCCTAAGAAAATACCTCTATGGGTCTGCAGAGGTCGTAGGGTTGATGATGGCGCGGGTACTGGATTTGCCCGAGGAATCCCATGACTCAGCCATGCATCTTGGGCGAGCTATGCAGTATGTAAACTTCATCAGGGACATCAATGAGGACCTCTGGCTGGGTAGAAATTATTTCCCGAGAAAAGAATTCCTTGAAAATAATTTGGAGAGCCTAGAACAGCGAAATACTATAGAAAATCCAACTGGGTTTAAGCGATTTGTACTGACTCAGCTTGATAGGTTCAATGAATGGCAAGCCGAAGCAGAGAAGGGTTTCAAGCATATACCAAAACGATACCTGATTCCCATCAAAACAGCAAGCGAGATGTACAAATGGACGGCTAGAGTGATAGAGAAAGACCCTTTCATCGTCTATGATAAAAAGGTAAAGCCAAGTATACCGAGGATCGTGGCTAATATCGGGAAAAACGCGGTATTCGCATGAGCCTAAAAGAGAACCTTAGCCTTGCATTCAAAGTCAGTAGGTTCAGGTTCTGGTTCTATCTTACGGGTCCATTTACTGTTGGGTGTATTTATGGGGCTTCGCGGTACCTTGATTTGTTGAATATCTGGTTCTTTGTGTATCTCCTGTATTTTCTGTTTCCCGCCAATATCTTTCTCTATGGGGTAAATGATTTCTGGGATTTCGAGACTGATCTCTTGAACCCGAAAAAAGAAGAGAAAGAGTACAGGGTTCAACTCGGGGAAAAAAACAGACTAGGTTGGATTCTGAGGATAATCACTGGTCTAAGCCTCTTACTGCTACCATTCATGAATAGCAATGGGGAAAGAGGGATATTCCTGCTCTTTCTGTTTCTGAGTTATTTCTACAGCGCCAAGCCTCTGAGATTCAAGGAAAGACCAATCCTAGACTCGGCTTCCAACCTACTCTATATCCTTCCCGGAGTCTTGGCATACTACTGGGTCAACGGGACCTTGCCTCCGACACTGATTCTATTCGCAGGAGTGCTTCACTCCTTTGCTATGCACCTTTTTTCTGCTATCCCGGATATCGAGTATGATAGGAATACGGGGATAAAGACCTCGGCGGTCTTTTTTGGTAGAAAGATCTCATTAATACTCTGTTTAATCGCTTGGTTAATCTTTGCTGGAATAGTTATACTTGTTGGGGGAAACTCGGTTTTCAGGTTCTTACCATTGATTTATCCAGTTATGGTTTTGAATGTCTTATTACGAGACCTCAAGGTAGAGGAGGTTTATTGGTATTATCCATACATCAATGTCGGTTTTGGTGGATTTCTATTTCTCTTAAAGGCTATTCAGACGCCTTGGGCTTGATTAATTTGTCTCAATATTCGTAGTGATTCGTCTGTGTGTTTTTTCATATTGGTCTCGCTCGTGAAAATATGCTGTATTACCCCATTTTTATCGATGATGAATGTATATCTCCCG
The DNA here is from genome assembly GCA_964653295.1 of uncultured Candidatus Bathyarchaeia archaeon. Classification (GTDB taxonomy): domain Archaea; phylum Thermoproteota; class Bathyarchaeia; order TCS64; family TCS64; genus RBG-16-57-9. The sequence continues at coordinate 4,849 of CAZZFH010000020.1, forward strand.
GGTAGCAATCCAAATCCTTTCGTGGCACCATATAGTTTCCGTACGACATTTCCTTTATCGCTTAACAAAGTGAATGGGAATAGGTACTCATCAAGGAATTTCTTGTGCGATTCAACAGAATCACCACTAATACCAATTACCACCGCGCCTAGGTCGGTGAAATCCTCATAATTATCCCTGAAATGACATGCTTGAGATGTGCATCCCGGCGAAAAATCCTTGGGATAGAAGAATAAAACCACACTGGATTTTCCCTTATAGTAGCTGAGAGATATCGCTTCATCATCTTGGTTTTGAAGCGTGAAATCTGGGGCAGTATCCCCTACTTTTACATTTGGCATATTAAACAGAGGAACACCGCGATTAATATTCCTTAAACTTTGATTCGTTTTAAGGTGGAAAATCTTGGATTATTAGAACAAACAAGGAATACTTGGCGGATCAAACGTTCTCTAATCCATATCCAGAGGATTTACTGTACATCGACCCCATCATAAAGGCATGTGGAGACAGGGACTACTGGAAAACAATGAAATGAATGACCGGGAAACCAGCAACCATTAAACAATACGATTCCTTCGAGAGTATATGGTAAATTATGAGCTTGCTACATTGGGTGGCGGCTGCTTCTGGTGTACAGAGGCTGTTTTCTTAGAGATTGAGGGCGTTGAAAAGGTTGTTCCGGGTTACTCTGGGGGGCATGTTAAGAACCCCACATATAAGCAGGTAACCACGGGTACAACTGGTCACGCAGAGGTGATTCAGGTCACCTTTGACCCAGAGGCACTCACGTATCGTGAGGTTCTTGAGGTATTTTTCACAATGCATGATCCAACGCAGCTTAACCGGCAGGGAGCAGATGTTGGCACACAGTACAGGTCGGTGATATTCTATCATAGTGATGAACAGAAGAAGACAGCGGAGGTATTTATCTCTGAGATGAATGAGACCAATATCTTCAATCTACCAATCGTAACCAAGCTGGAGCCATTCAAGGAATTCTATGAGGCAGAGGATTACCACAAGAACTACTACGAACGCAACAAGAATCAGGGATACAGCAGATTCGTTATAGCGCCAAAGCTGGATAAGGTAGAGAAAAAGTTCAAGGAGATGCTCAAATAATGGTCGAGACCGCAAAATATGATGTGGTTCAAAGTGATGGAGAGTTTGAGATTAGACGTTATCACAGGATGATAGTCGCAACGGTTGATAACATGGGGGGCTCGGGTTTCAACCGGCTTTTCCGCTATATCACTGGGAGTAACAAGTCAAAATCAAAGATCGATATGACCTCACCTGTAATCACCTCTGAAAAGATCGCCATGACTAGCCCAGTCATCAGCTCATCAGACACCATGTCATTCGTCGCACCATCCGAATACACCATGGAAACCATGCCAGAACCCACTGACTCAAATGTAAAGATAAGCGAGATTCCAGAAAAATACATGGCTACTATCCGATTCAGGGGCTTCGCTTGGAGGGATTCAGTACAGAAACAAACGACAAAGCTCTATGAATGGCTCAATGACAACAAGATCATTGCCAAGGGTCCACCCGTGTTGATGCAGTATAACCCACCCTTTGTCCCCGGGTTCTTACGAAGAAACGAGATAGGTATCGAGATAGAATATACTCCCAAGGACAGGTAATTATCGCTCACCCAGACCTTGTCTGGAACATTTCAGACATAATGTGTCGCATCTATATCACTTAGTTTAAAAGAGTTGATGGTTTTCAGTTTAGTTTGCTGAGAATATTACACATGCATCAGTGACAATTGAAGACAAGTGATAATAAATGATAGATAGATACACTGCGGCCATCATTCAATACAGAAGAATCGACCCTGAGGAGATCCCGGATGTCAACAAGAGAAAAGAGGCGAACCTGAAAAAGGTCCTCTCCACCTTCAAGACACTAGAAACATGGGATGTTATTGATCCGGTGAAACTAGTTGTTTTACCCGAGAACGTATTGAGGCACGAGTTTGACTCAGAGACTTCCACCTTGGAGGAAAGGGTGGCGTCGGCTGTCGATATTCCAGGTCCTGAGACCGATGAGATAGCTGAGATGGCGCGAAAATACAAGACATATGTATCTATGTCGATCCATGAGCGAGACCTCAAGTATCCTAAATATTTCCTGAACACTGCTTTCATCATGAATCCAAAGGGTAGGATAATTCTCAAGTACCGAAAAGTAAATCCGTGGCTTCCTTTGGAGGTCTCAACATCTCCCCACGACATATTGGATGTTTATGATGACCCAATTTTCCCTGTGGTGGAGACCGAGCTGGGGAACCTAGCATGCATGGTGTGTTATGACCAGTTCTTCCCAGAGGTAGCGAGACAGCTTGCTTTCAACGGAGCAGAGGTTATTTTGAAGCCCACAATATTCCCGCCATACCCTCAGAACATGGCATATGAGCCATATGACTGGTATACTGTGGTCAATAAGATGAGGTCCATCGAGAACATGGTCTATGGTGTCAACTGTAATGGAGCCAAATATGGGAACAGCATGATCGTAGACTATCTTGGAAGGATCATCGCACAAGGCGCAAAGGGAAGACAGATGACAATCGGAGCAACCCTCGATGTACAAGCACAAAGAGACTACAGGAACAAGACACAGCTTCACAACATGCTACAGCAGGTAAGAACAGAGTGCTACACATATCTCAATGAGCCCATGTGGCCAGTGAACAAGCCCCTTACTGAAGGCAAAGACTATTCTAAATGGGCGCCCAAGCCAAAAATCTATAAAAAATAAGAAAGGTGAAACAATTCATCGATCCTGTGTTTACGCTTCGAAGACTGGTTTGCCACCCAGATAGGTGGTTAAAACCTTGGTATCCTTGATATCATCCTCAGGACAGGTCAAGACATCCCTATCAATTACGATCATATCAGCCAGCTTACCCGGCTCAAGACTACCCTTGATCTCCTCTTCAAAGGCCAAATAGGCTCCATTGATGGTGTAGAGCTTGATTGCCTCTTCTCTGCTTATCTTCTGCTCTGTACCCATCTGAGTATTCTTTAGCTCGGTTCTACGGGCAATGCTAGTCCACAAGCTCACGAATGGATAATACGGGGTAACTGGGCTATCTGTACCAGATGCAACCATAATTCCCTCATCGATCCACGCCCTGTGGGGTTTGAGCCACTTGCTTCTCTCATCCCCAACGTTCTCATGGTAGCTATCCCCCAGATAGTAGAGGAAGCTGGGTTGACTGGCGACAGCTATCCCCATATCTCTACAGTCTTGGAAATTCTCATCGCTGGGCTGATAAGCGTGGATGAGGTAGAATCTTCTTCCCTTAATGGGCTTGATCTTGTTCGTATTCTTGTAGGCTTCCAGCACTATGTCCATGGCTTTCCCTCCGGCACAGTGGATACCACAAAGCATACCCCTCTTGTTAGCAGCATCCACAAGCTTCTGTAGATTCTCGACGGGAACCGTCAATAACCCATAATCATCAGGATCACCCTCATAGTGTTCCCTAAGAAGAGCGGTTCGACCACCAATACCCCCATCGATGAGTATTTTCAAGCCCTGGAACCGGAGTAACTCGTCTCCGAACCCAGTTATCATGGGGAATCTCTCAATGCGTTCGACACTCTTCTCGATCGGCTCGTTCCCATCAATAGCCCTGAGCATATAGTTAGTCCTGACCGTTACATCCCCTTGTTCTCTGAGGAGCTGGTATGCTATCATCTGGTCCTCTGTGGTCCCAGGGTCAATAACACTGGTTATTCCCGCCTCGTTGAAGGCTTGGTATGCAGTCTTTATCTGCTCCATATACTTAGGAATACCATCCGGGGGTATGTGTTGACGAACCAGATTCATGGCAGGAGCCTCCTCAAGCATCCCAGTGGGCTCACCGTTCTCATCCCTGACAATCTTACCACCAACTGGATCAGGAGTATCTTTGCTAACTCCCCCTATCTCAAGGGCTAAACTATTAGCAACTAGAAGATGCCCACAGGTTCTGGTTAGTACCACTGGGTTATCGGGTGATACCTCGTCCAGATCATAACGAGAGGGGTTTCGGTGCTCTGCTAGTTTGGCTTGATCCCAGCCCCTGCCCAATACCCATTCACCGGGTTTTGACTCTTTTACCTTCTCTGCTACTGCTTTCTTCATATCCTCGATGCTATACATTGGAGGGGTCCTGCAGTTGATCATCATCAACGCCGAACCTGTACCGGTAACGTGTATGTGGCTATCATAGAGCCCTGGCATTACGGTTTTGCCTTTGAGGTCAACTAACTTGGTCTCGGGCCCGGTTAGAGCTTTCACTTCTTGGGTGGACCCAACATGTTGTACTCTACCGTTTTTTACCGCTACTGCTTCCCTTATCGAGAATTTCTCGTCTACTGTGATGACCTTGCCGTTAATCAGTGCAAGGTCAGCCATGCATGGCTTTGGTGCAGACATATTTTATCCCGTGAATATCGGGTTCAAGGATATAATAATTAATGGTTAGCCTAGGAGAATATTGATCTCGAACACAATCTGCTCTGGAACGAGGCTGCGTCCTTCCCGTCTGAGGGAGATGAACCCAAGCTTCTCCAGTATCTTTAGGTCAGTATAGACGTTTTTCACGTCTCTTCCCAGTTTCTCAGCCAAGTCATTGATGCTTGAGACAGGCTCAGCTCCAAGGAAATCCAGCAGCTCAAGGCGTCTGGGAGTTAATAGCATGTATTCTTCTTCCTCTAGGTGCAGGTCTTCTTCTGCAAGGTACTCAAAGTCTTCTCCCTCTTGGTATGCTCTGAGGGCGTGGTCCATGTTGGTCCATTCGATGTATTCCTCGAAGGTGCCGGGGGGCATCCTGCCTTTGGCGAATTCCTCGTGAAGGTGGCTGAGGCTGCCGTATTTTTCCCTTAGTATGGCTATTCGCGTCTGGACCTGTTGCATTGGTATGTTTTTTACTACCCGCCAATCCATATTGGTGTAGAAGCCAATAAACCCTTATTAGTTTAACCAATGCGAAAAAAAGATGAGAACAATGCAATTTCCCATTGATAAAATTACAGACAATATCTGGGAGGTACCCGTCGCATACAGCAAATACATGAGGGTACCAGCGAGGATCTACGCTGACCAACAGCTACTCACCGCGATGAAGGGAGACGAGACCCTTACACAAGCCGTCAACATCGCGCAGCTCCCGGGTCTATTAAAATACAGTATTACTTTACCTGATGGTCATCAAGGATATGGCTTCCCCATTGGAGGAGTGGGCGCGTTTGACGCAGAGGAGGGAATAATAACTCCCGGAGGGGTCGGCTATGATATTAACTGTGGTGTCAGGTTGATGAGGACAGATCTGACGTTTGAGGAAGTTAATCCAGTCAAGTCCGCTCTGATTGATGAGATATTCAAGCTCGTACCCTGCGGTGTGGGCGTAGGAAGTAAGCTGAGGCTCAGCACCAATGAGCTCGCAAGGGCAGTAACAGAGGGAATCCAGTGGGCCGTTGATAAGGGCTATGGATGGGACAGGGATTTCAGCCATAGCGAGGAAGGCGGCTGCATGAAGGAGGCAAACCCGGACAAGGTAAGCGCACGAGCGATGAAGCGGGGTGCCTCACAGCTAGGTACCCTTGGGGCTGGCAATCATTTCCTTGAGATCGCAAAGGTGTCAAATATTTTTGATGAGAAGGTAGCCAAGGTCTATGGTATAACTGACCCTGATCAGATCATAGTGTGGGTTCATACTGGTAGCAGGGGTTTTGGACACCAAGTTGCTACCGATTATATCAGGGTGATGGAGGAGGCCACCAGAAAATATGGGATCAGGTTACCTGCAAGAGAGTTAGCTTGTGCCCCATTGAATAGCCGTGAGGCTCAGGATTATTATGAGGCCATGAGTTGCGCCATTAACTGGGCTTTCATTAACAGGCATATCATCATGCATCAGGTTCGGATAGCTTTCGAGCATATACTGAAACGTAGCTCTGAGGACATGGGGATGGAGCTTGTCTATGGTATGACCCATAATACTGCCAAGAAAGAGGAGCATACCGTTGACGGGAAAAAGATGCAGACTGTGGTTCACCGTAAGGGTGCGGCTCGTGCTTTTGGACCGGGACGCAAGGATCTTCCTCAGGATTACAAGGCGACTGGTCAACCAGTGTTACTCGTGGGTACCATGGGTACTGCCAGTTATCTGTTGAAGGGCACGGAGAGGGGGGAGGAGTTAAGCTTCGCCAGTACTGCTCATGGCGCCGGTAGGGTGATGAGTAGATCGGGTGCTCGGAGGAAGTTTGATGCTAGGCACATCATTAATAATCTACGGGAGAAGGGCATCGTGGTCAAGGCTGCGAGTGGCAGGATCGTTGAGGAGGAGAGCCCAGATAGTTACAAGGATGTCCATCGCGTGGCTCAAGTTAGCCATGATGTTGGTCTGGCCGAGAAGGTAATGATGAGTGTACCCATCGCTGTCGCGAAGGGCTAACCCCTTTATGCTTACCCATAAAATGTTAAATACCTGTTTTTAGCTAGATTTCTGACCGAGTTGACAGCACATATCAAGCCGCATCTATGGTTCACGCTTTATACTTTAATGAGGCTGGGCGCAACCAAGACCGCAGTCAAGATCAGCACCACAGAGTTGAGTGAGGAGATTAGTGGGAGCCAGCAGAGCGCATCAAGGCATCTTCAGCTACTTGAGTCTGAGGGCTTGCTTGAGAGGACCATTAGCAGTGAAGGCAGTAAGATCAGGATCACTGGTGCGGGTCAGGATGAGCTGGATATAGTGTTGAAAGAACTCAAATGGCATCTTGAGGGAAAGGAAGCCCAGACCATCGAGTTTGAGGGCGAGGTAATCAGCGGCTTATTCGAGGGCGCCTATTATATCAGTAAGGAGGGGTATCACAGGCAGATCGTTGAAAAGCTTGGGTTTGAGCCCTTCCCGGGTACATTGAATGTCAAGATCACTGAGGATGATTATGACCGGCGTAGGCGGCTTGAAAGGGGCGAGTTTATCCGGCTTGAGGGCTTCAAGGATGGTGAGCGTAGCTTTGGGGCTGCTCATTGTTTCCCCTGTATAATTAATGAGGAGGTTGAGTGTGCCTTGATTGTGGCTGAGCGCAGTATCCATGATTATGGTGTTATGGAGATTATCTCGCCACTGTATTTGCGACGTAAGCTGGAGTTGGCTGATGGGGATAAGGTTAAGGTCTCTTTCTTGCCCCTTCGACGATCCGACTCTTGATCTTACTGCTGCTGTTGAGATCATCCTCACCGAATTGGGATACCTGTATTATCCTAATCTTCATCTCACGAGCCTTATTGATCTTTTCAACCTGATTCTTGATTGCCATTTGGTCGTGGCCGACGACAACGATGTCGGGTTTGACCTGCTGGAGCACCCGGTCAAGGTCCATGTCCTCGAATCCCAGTAATGCCTCGTCTACTACTCTGAGTGCCTCTATGACTGCCCTGCGTTGATCCTCGGGGATAATTGGGTCTGATCCTTTTTGGCGTCGTACTGTCTCGTCACGGGCGACTATTACGACCAGTCTGCTGTCTGGTCCGCCTGTTTTTTTTGCTTCCTCAAGGTACCTGATGTGACCATAGTGGAGTAAGTCGAACACTCCTGCCGCTAGTACTGTTGTTGTCATCTACCACTCGAACTCCACTATGCCTAAAAGTTTTAGGGCGTCCAGTATGCCTTCTGCGTATGCGACGCTTGTGAGGGCTACTGGTTTATTGTCTATTTGATAGTATTCTGCGTCGTCCAGATAGTTTTCTGTGTGTTTGAGTAGTTCATCTATCTGTTCTTCTGTGATTTGGGCTGGTAGGCGGTGTTTTTCTAGCTCTTCGAGGACTTTTCTGCAGCCTCTTGTGTATTTCTTGATGAGTCTGTCTGTTTCGCCTACTGGTTTATGGTTTTGGAGTACCTTTCTGGGGCATCCTGCCAATGCCTCTAGGGCTTCTTCTTCGAGGAAATGTAGTCGTCCTGGGGCTATGAGGGCGTGGGGGGGTTCTCCGAAGTCGTGTCGCATTAATTCGGTTGCTGTGTCTGCTTTGATCTCTGGGAATCTGCTGCCCAGTCTAGCTGCCCCGATCAATAATGTTTCTGGGTTGAATTCTCCTGTGTCCAGGAGTCTTTGTATTGCTTGGGGGATGGTGAGGTATTTTTCCTCAGCCATGTTTAGGTCGAGTAGTAGCAGTGTGTGGAGTCCGTGTTCGTAGTTTTCTTTTATGGTGCGGATGGCTGTGTCTACGAGTCCTTTTTCTGGTAGGGGTATGGTTACTGTTTTTCCGTATTTGTATAGGCTGAGGCCGGTGTCTGTGATGGCTGTGAATATGCTGCTGCCGTGGATTACCTGTGTCTCTGTTACGTCGTCTCTTGCGTCTAGTATGAGGCTGATGTGGGTGGTGGCGCTGAGGGCGTCTCCTCCTACTAGTATGGCTATGTGACTTGTTTTTGCTTCTTGGAGTAGTTGGTCGGCTTGTTCTTCTAGGCCGTTTCTTTTTAGTGGTGTTATTGTTTTTCCTATGGTTTCTTCTAGTTCTGGGATGGTGGTGTCGAGTTTCATGGTGTAGGTTTCCGCGTATATCTTGTCAGCTGTTCTGGCGGTTTCTATGGCTTTGAGGCTTAGGTCCATGTGACTGTTGAGCCCTATGCTGATGAGGGTGATCATTTTGTTTTTCTCCTTAGGGGTCTGTGTGTGGTGTTTCCGCAGGTGTGGCATGTGGTGGTGATGTGGGGTTCTCTTCGTTGGTTTATTCTTGTGGTTGAGTTGTATCCAGAGATGAGTGGCGTGTTGCATTTTTTGCAGATGCCGTGGCGTATGTGGGGTGGGAGTTTTGTTCTTGTTCGTTGGGCGATTCTTCTTAGGAGTGCGGTGTATCTTTTGGCGTGTTCTGGGTCGGTGTGGATGGTCTCTTTTGCTAGTTTGTAGAGGGTCTCTATCCGCTGTTGTGCTACTTGTTTTGACATCCCGTTTCTGTTGGGGATATGAGGGTATTATAAGATAATGTTATCGGAGGGGTTTGGCGAGTGTTAGGGCGGTGTGGTAGAGGAGGTTTGCTCCGTTTATGAGGTCTTGGTCGAGTGTTTTTTCTTGGGGGCTGTGGCTTTTTCCGTTTATTGATGGGACGAATATCATGGCTGTGGGGCATGTGTGGGTGAGGAATTGGGCGTCGTGTCCTGCGCCGCTGTGGATGCGCATGTGGGTGTAGCCTAGTTTTTTTGTCGTGGTTTCTATGAGGTTTACCATTTCGGTGTTGAATCTTACTGGTTTGGCGTCTACTGTCTGGGTTAGTGTGTGTTCGAGTCCATGTTTTTCTGCGGTTGTTTTGATCTGGTCTGCTACGATTTTTTGTCCTTGTTCGTATAGTTCTGGGTTGTATTGGCGGTAGTCTACTGTGAAGAATGTGTGTCCGGGGATGACGTTTCTTATGTCTGGTTGGTTGTGGAGGCGTCCCATGGTGGCTACTGAGCCCTTGATGTTTTCGGCTGTTTCTCTTAGTTTGATGCAGGTTTCTGCTGCTGCTAGTAGTGTGTCGCGTCTGTGGGTGAGGGGTGTGGTTCCCGCGTGGTTAGGTTCGCCTGTGTATGTTGCGTCCCACCATGCCATGCCTTGGATGCCTTCGACT
>CAZZFH010000021.1:0-14406 GCA_964653295.1 uncultured Candidatus Bathyarchaeia archaeon
CAAACCCAAAGTCTTCGTATCAGACTAACCTATACACACATCTATCCTAACCTTAGATACACCCGGACTATATTTAGCGATCTTAACCCCACCTCTAAACTCACAGCTTCTGCCAAATACCGCTGCTGCCTCCTCGACTAGTTTGAAAGCCTCAGAATAACGATCATCATCGGACGCCCAATGATAAAAGTGCAGTATACCCCCGGGTTTAACCATGGGAACCGTGACATCTAGAAAAAGATGAGCCCCCTTAGGCAAAGGAGTAAGCACCCTATCAAACTGAGTATTAAGAGCTGGGCACACCTCCCTGACATCACCTTGTATCGCAGTCATTCGATCCTCAATCTTGTTCAGACGAATATTCTCAACACAATACCTGTGTGCATCGGCGTTCAATTCAACCGCGACGCATCTTGTGCCTTGATTGTGCTTCGCGATGCAGATAGGGAATGGCCCGACACCACTAAACATCACCAAAACTTCTTCTGGTGAGGTTATCTGGTTAGAGATTCTCTCTCGTTCACTGCTCTCCCTAGTTGAAAAATAGGTAACTCTTGGGTCTAGCTTAAAACGGCACCCTGACTCCTTGTGAATTACTTCCGTATCAGGATCACCTAGAATCAATCGATAATCCCTGAGCCTCAACTCACCATACCTCTCAGACTTTTTCGCCAAGACGCTCCGTACATTCTTATGAACCTGCATAAGAGTCTCAGCAATCACGATCTCATGTTTTTCTAAAACTTCCGGGATTTCAATGATGGCTACAGCGTCACCCTTTGAGCCAATAATATCAAAGCTAGAGGGAACAGCATCAACTAGCTCATCGGAAAGCTTTCCACGTAGATTGGATTTTAGATCATTCTTCAAATCGATCCAGCCATATCAGGCTAGAAAATAGATTTTTCACCTGTCTTCCTAGCTAACTTACCCCTAACTCGAATCTCTTCCTTAAACATATCTTCTGGCCTGACTTCGTCCTTTGTCTTGCGTTTTACTGTAAGACCGCAGACTCCGTTCTCCAGAAGCTGTCGTTTATGGCACATAGCATATGTGCACCCTTTTGGATCACATGGCTCACTTGTCCAATTGCACCAAGCAGTCTTTCCTCGAAAGGTCAGAGCCCGTTTCGTGCACTTGAAATTTCGGCATTTTGGGTAGCATAATTCAGATTTTTCCAATATGCAAAACACCAGAATATCTTATTTGGTTAAGTGAAACTCTTGTAAAATTTAAATCTTATCGAGCAAAAAACCAAAAATCAAGAAACTGAACACTAACAAAATACAAATAGATGTCAAATAGGGTAGAAATCGTGTATAATAGACTGTATTTTTGATCTAGAATCCTTTAATTTACTCGTAACAAGATGCGACTAAAACAGGGGACAGCCAGTGAGCACTTACGATAAAATACTCGTTGTAGACGATGATGATGCACTCCGCGAATCCATAGTAAGCATCTTGGAAAGCGAAGGATACGTTCTAGATGTGGCAAAAAGTGGTTTTGAGGCCGAGATAAAGCTCCGTAATAAGATCTACAATCTCGTGCTCCTTGACATAAAGCTCCCAGATATCACAGGAATAGAGCTCTTAGCGAAAATCAACCAATTTACCCCGAGGACAAAGAAAATCGTATTAACTGGGTTCCCAGACACCGAGACAGCAATAAAATCGGTAAACGAGAAAGCGGACGCTTATCTGGTAAAACCTTTTGATCCTGATACTCTTCTCGAAATTATTGCTGAAAACCTAGAACAACAGAAAGAAGAGTTAAAGTATACTCAGGAAAAGGTCCTCGAATATATCCAAAACAGAGTCAAAGAACTTGACGAGGCCCAGATACCTAGAAAAATGGGGGTCTAAATGATATCAGAAATAACAGAAATTATTGATCTAAACGCTCCAACCTATGACAAGAAGAAGGAAGAATTTAGAAAATACCTCATCGAAAGTATAGAAGAAGTACTATCATTTAGCATGGTCGTTTTAAATTTTCTAGAGCTAAACACCTCGTTTAAAAGGACCACTATACTCGAACGCCCTGACATTTTCAGTATTGAACTCGAAGACCTTTTTGGGAATAGCGCCAAGAGTATAGAAGATCTGATTCTTGAAAGGCTATGTAAAAAAATAAATAAAAAATATATTAAAGATAGAAATATGAGATTTGAAGACTCCATTAATGAAGCTTTAAAAGGATATATAAAATACTATTAAAAAGTATAGATAATAAATAACATTTTATTTGATTACTATCATAATAGGTTTTTATATTCATTTAATACCGAGAATATTTTTAAATATTAATATAGACAACATCACATTGTATGGTTAACGTTGCATAGCACACCACTTAAATCATACAAAAACAATTAAAGGGAAGTTAAAATGCCTCAAAAAACAGGAATCCCAAAAACTGTACTTTTAGCCACAAGGGTAACTCCAAGGATTAGGGACATTGTCGTTCAAATGGCTACTCGGGAGGGGTTAAACGTAAGCGAGTGGTTGAGAAACCTCATTATTATAGAGCTGAAAAGGGCTGAGGCATTACCAAATGTACTCAGGGCCCCCACTTTTGATCTAGAGATGGATGATGATAATGAGTGAAAGAATTTCCACTGGAAACCTTGAACTAGATACTCTTCTGGATGGGGGTTTTCTCAGAAACAGCATGATTCTACTTGCTGGAAACCCTAGAGCGGGTAAAACAATACTATCATCTAATTTTATTTATCAAGGAGCCTTGATTGACGAGCCGGGAGTCTATGCTTGTTTCGCTGAGACAAGAAAAAGGCTAATCACAGACATGAAAAAATTTGGCATCGATTATGAGCCATTAATCAGGCGTAGAAAGGTAGAGGTTTTGGATCTTAGCATTGGTAGCGAGACTGAGGTGCAATCAGCGCTTAACCAGATATTTGAAGCAATCACTACTTTAAGAGCCCGACGACTCGTCGTAGATAGCATCGCAGCCATGGCAATGGGGCTAGAAACAGAGTTCGAGAAAAGACACCTCATCAGGCTACTTTACAGATTAATATTGAAAACCGGATGTACTACCCTAGCTATCACAGATATCCCGTGGAACAGCACTAAAATCGGTGAAAGCATCGAAGAGTTTGTCGCTGATGGTATAATGCTGATGGAACATAACTACGATGACACTGATATCCTGAAACGAAAACTCAGAATCACCAAGATGCGTGGAACAAATCACTCGAGAAAGACTCATAGATATACTATCAATGAGAAAGGGTTGCAGATAGAGCTGTAGTTAGGTATATATCTCTAAGTCCTCGGGTTCATCTTCCCTTGATTTTCTATACTTGATATAGACATAGGCTGCCAAGATCACTGCTATGATGGCTGCTAATACGATTAGTATATGGAATACGAGTATTTCTCTTCCTAGTATTGTTACTGTTAGTTCTTTTTCCTCTATTTGTTGAGCGGTCTGGATGTTTTTCTGGGCTTCAACTGATTCGTATCCTGTTTTTGTGGCTAGTACCTTTAATCTCAAAGTATCAAATTTCTGCGTAATCTGAGCTGTGGCAACTCCAGCATTATTGGATATACTGTCCTCTGATAATATTACTCCACCAAGAGCAGTCCACTCAATCTGGGCACCTGGCACGGGTAACCCAAGACTGGATAGTTCGACTTGCACGGTGAATGTTTGATTGATTTTAATGGCGTTCGGTGTGCTGAGAGTCATGTTGAATTGTTTAGTAATTGTTTGAAGCGACTTTTCTGAGGGTCTTATCCCCATCATTGATGCTAGAATATTGGTGGTTCCTGAGGTACTAGTTGTAGTAAATGAAGCGGTTGAGTAACTATCTCCTTGGGGGATAATAATGGAGGCAGGAACTGTTCCTACTTCGATGTTGGTGCTTGTGAGGAATATCTCTGTGGTTTTTCTGGCTTCAATTGGGTTGCCCTCGTTATCCTGTAGCTGTACAGTGATAATATCATATACTGACTCATCGGCTATCATCAACTCTGGGAAGACAAAGAGCGCGAGATCGGTTGGAACCTGACCATGCAATAGTATAGTTTCACTATCAGACAAAAGACCTGGACTGGAGGCAGAGATAATAGACTCGCCATTCTCTAGGTATGTTGTTAAATCTGCTACGGTTTTGTATTGTCCACTGTTTATTGTGACTGTTTGTTCTACGGTTGCGATGTTAGTGTTGCTACTTGAGAGATAAACTATGGTGGTGGTTGAAGCTGGTACAGGGCTCCCTTCCTTGTCTTGAAGTTGTACCGTTATTGCTTCGTGTACTTGTTCATCAGGCAGTAAAACATCAGGGCTAAAATAAATTTGAATTCGTTCAGGGGTCTCCGGAACAGTATAGGAGTTTATCAGATCGTTTCCGGGAGCATACCCTTGGGCTTGAGCGGTTATCACAGACTCTCCGGGAGAATTCCCTGTGACAGTAAACTCGGTTACTGCATAGTTTGTTCCGCTATTGATAATGAGGTTTTGAGTCACTGTGCATATACTATGGTTTGAGGAAGTTAATGTGACCTCAACATCATCAGATGCTAAATAGGGGTTACCCAAGCTATCGACAATTTGAACAAGCACTCTTCCTCTTTCCCCAACCACTGCAGGTTGACTGCTAGGTGCAGCATAAACAACCAACCGAGCATCAAAGTTAGATCTTAAAACTTGGAGATACTCATCACCAGTCACATACCCGGGACTACTCGCCGTGATAATGGTTATCCCGGATGTTTTCCGAGCCGTGAAACTGACTTTTGCATATGTTTTTCCTTCGGGTATTGTAGCAAATTCATCTATTGTTCCTATGTTTAGATTGCTGCTGGTAATGTGGATCGGGGTATCTCTTGGAGCGGGATATGGCTGCCCGTTTTCGGTCTGTAATTCTACTACTACTATTTGATGAGTCTCACCATCTGCATTAATTATCGCCGGGGAAGGGTTGACTACAATTACCGGGGATTGAGCATGTCCTGTGGTTATTTGGCTTAATATCGAAATAGTGATTAGTAGCGCGAAGATTAACACGGTCTTGTTTTTTATTTTCAATTGGGTCACCGGAGTTTTTTTGGTTGAAGCCTATGTTTTTTTTCTGCCCAAGGCTTCGGGTAGGGCTTTTATGAAGTCCACGAAATCATTCTTAGACTCCAGCAGATCTGTTATGAGGTTAATCTGATCCTTATAATCCTCGAGTTTTTCATCACCCTCAAGGATCATGCATAAGAGCTTATCATTTTTCTTTCCAAGTATACCAAGTTTTGTGCCGTTAAATTGCAGCAGTATCTTTTCCTGACTTTCTCGTAGCTCATCATACAGATCATAGATGGACTCTAGGTTTGTCCTATTGAGATTCTTGGGGAGAATCCAATCCTCTGGGTACTTGGTTACTCTCATTCTCCCATTTGTTCTCTCTATCAGCATAATAGGTAGGATCTTGTGTTTCTGTAATAGATCCTTGTTCTTGTTTAGGTCGATTACCTCGAAGTAATCATCTGGGGGTCCAGCTGGCATACTATCCTCAGGTTTGAGAATACCGTCTGCTGTGGCTTGTGCTAGCAATGATGGTTTCTTTGTGTCTATCTGATCGGATAACTGGCTTACTATTTGCCTTCTCTGCTCAACGTATTCATCAGCCGATATCCGGTCCATCATAAAGTCATTATCTAGCCTGTAAAGGTGATCCTGAGTCTCATGTGGATCAGTACCTCCCTCAATTTTTGGGATTAGAGTGAAGGGCTCTGAGGGGGAAGCAAAATCAGGTGGCCGAGTTTGTCTGTGAGGAACCATCTGGAGTGCTTGTGGCCCAGTTGGCACAATAATAGTGGGACCCAGTATATTTGCTCCTGTTAGGGTCTGTATCTCTGCGCTAGTCTTCCAAGCATCTATACATAGCCTACAGACATCAAGAGGGATCTCATCGACATCAATTGGACATGCTCTTGCCTGGATGAAAGCACATCGTCTTTTACTCATGGTCTCACATCCCCTATGATTTTCTTGATGTTGGGCCAGAACATGTAAACTGCGAGAACAGTTATCAAAGTTACAATTCCCGCTGGAGTCCTAACCCAAAGGAAGAAGCCGCCTATACCAGGAATTATAGCAGTCTGGACACCTACCACATCCTCTGAGGTGACTGTCCAAGGATCAACACTTGGGTTGTTATCGCCTTTTGTCTTAAAGTAGACCTCGTTGGTATCATAGCTGATCTCGACGACTCTATGGGTGATAAGGGTCCCCTTTATAGAGTCTCTTGGAGGTACGAACGTGATTATATTTCCCACTTCGATATCTATTGGTGCTACGCCTTTAACGTAAATCAAGTCACCCACATTGATAGTGGGTTCCATGCTTCCTGTAGTTACAACCATTAGAGGTGTAAAGTTATTGCTGATGTATGCTGCCCCTAAGTATGTTTCAAGTAACAGAGTTATCAAGAGCAATGTCTTAATCGCTTCAGTTATTTGTGTAGATGATAACCCAAGTCGTGAGCTTGGAGTCTTTTCTAGTTCAAACTCAATCAGGGGTTCGTTTTCTATTTCCTGTTCATCGAATAGGGTGAAGGGCTCTGATCCTCCCTCTTTCTTGATGCTTAATACTTGGCCTATAGAATCTCTTACCATTACTAGTTTTGGCTCGGAATCTTTGTTGAAGCTAGTCATTGCATCGATTCCAAGATAGAATAGTCCTCCTACAATTGCTCCGTTGAGTCCTATGAATGGGACCATCTGTATGATTGGCATGGATCCACGTATGATCATGAGCGCCATGAAGCTGGCTACCGTTGTGGCGCTAGCCAGGCTTACTACGCTGAAGACTTTCGTGGAATCCAATTTTATCATAGTTCTATCTCGTCTAGTGTGGATTAGTTATCTGCTAAGGTTACTAGCAGTGAGGTGATATCTACCCATACAGTGTTGTCTCCGGCATATGTCCCGGAAGCATCTATCGTTACACTCCAAGAAGCTCCAGATGGAATTGCAGTAAAGTACAAGATATTTGTACCATCACTCTGGATATGAGTACCTGCAGTACCAGATGAGCCAGTAATTGTAGCTCCAGTTAGATCAAGAACACTACCAATTAGATCAATGTCTAAATCGTATGCTACAGATTGTCCTGATAAGGTAATATCGAGTTTTACTTTATCAAGTGAGCCTTGTGGTTTTGCCTTGATCTTGGTGATTGATCCTGTTGCTCCACTATCAGATATCTGATACACTTCAGATTGGACATTGGGGCCTGCGTTTAATGTGAAAGCCATGGTTGAGATAACACCTAATCCTATTAGCGCGAGGGCTATTATGATGTATTGTTTCTTCATTTTAGTTCAAACCAATAATTATGTTAGCGGGTAATCAAGCTATAGTGAATATGAGTCGTATCTATCTGTTAACCTGTTGTTAACATCTTGTTAACATGAGTGAACAGCCATTTTTTTTAACATAAATATATTAAAATGAAATAATTAATACATAGTTTTTAACAATAAGAGTAAATATTCATTTAAGGGTATAAATCTAAATTATCTCCACTAATCAGAAAAAGAGAGAAAATTTCCCATATTAAGAGCCTCAAACGATCTTGAAAAGGAAAAAGTGATTAGACAACATCAGATAGTTGGACCATCATGCCATCTATATCAATCCAGATGTTTACCTTCTGAAGATATATCGCAATTGATCCAGTTGCAGCTGTTGCAGTGTAAGTTGTTTCATAATAACCCAGAACATACTCTTCGAACCCATTGGGATCTGGGATAGTAACCATTCCTGTTGCGTTATAATAACCATAATCCCCAGCGGTATCAGTGAGTTCTATGCCTATGGCGTATGAGTTCCCGATTGTCATATCGGCTAGGCTTAGCTTGATAATCATGCGATCACCAGCCATGCTTGGCCTAACTTTAATTGATGTAATAGTTGCATCTGTCCCGTCATCTGAGATAGCATAGGCTTCTGGGATCTGATCATCGGTATTGGTTAGTTGGAAAGCCATTGTTGATACTACTCCGAATGCTAGGATAAGTAAGAAAGCCATAGCATATTGTTTTCTCATTCGAGCTCAAGTCTTTAGATGATTAGGTTGATTATCAATCTAATGTTGATATCATGAGTGATTTGTTGTTTAACACATGTTTACACTATGTTAACATAAGTAAACAGAGTGATATTTTAACATCAATATGACAAAATAAAAAATAATAACGCATTAAGTTTACACATAAAATTCATAGTAAAATTATTGAAGCTTATTGCCGAAGCTCAATATTGAAAGACTCAGTATCTGTCGCAATGTTATCAAGAGCAATTATCGCCTTAATCTCCTGGTCTCCAGCTGGAACATCCTCCCAGAGTAAAATACCTTCAACCAGATCGCCACTACTCAAAGAAATTGAATTACTTGACGTATATCCGACCGCTTGAATCTGCAAAGTTCCTGAGGTACTCGCAAAGATATGATCATCACTCGCATCTCTACAAATGAAAGAAAAAGTAAGATCCCTAGATCCGTCCCCTCCTGAGACATAAAAATGAACAGTCAGTTCATCAGAGGCATAATATTTTACCTTGACATCATCGATTGAAAAATCGGTATCAGAATAAGTAGTCGTATAAATGGAGATACGCTCTGGACCAAGTGTAAAAAATGGTAAGGATAGCGTCGTTATTATTCCTACAAATATAACAATTATTGCTGGAATCACAATAGCAACTATCCTTGTTCGTCGCTTCATCTCTATTACTTCAATCTCCTGTTTACCTATATAGTTGACTCAATAACATTGGATTAATGATCGTTAACATTTGTTTACTCTTTGTATATTCTCCGTTAAGATAAAATAAAATTGTAAAAAAAATGTAAATAACTATGCGTCTTCCACAGTTATTTTTAGCTCTTCATAGATCGATTCAAAACCAGTTGCATACGGGCCACCAGATACACCAAAAGATGAGGCGCTTGGGTTGTTGAAGTCAACCACCACATATGCTATTTCATCTGAACTTATAGTAAATGTCGCTATCCCGCTAATCTCTGTAACGGTATTACCACTAATAGTTAAGCTGATAGTTTTAGATTCAAGACTAGTCCGATTAGCAGCCTGAAGGTCCACAGTAATACTATATGAACCATCAAAATTGGTGTAAATGTTTCCGCCACCAGTTTCTAATGGCTCTATTGTAATTTTTGGCGTAACAGCTGATGCACATGATGCGGGGATAGTTACTGTCAGGTCATTGTCTCCTGAGGTACCTAAATCTGTTATTAATCCACTGCCTTGTAACAAGGACAGATCCGACGTCCCGTATTGTAAAGTGTAAATTGTATCCCAGTTTTCTGTTAGTGTGCCTGTTTGATATGAGAGCGCAAGTGTTGAGACCACTCCTAGTGCTAGTAGAAGTAGTACAGCTACAATGTATTTTCTTTTCATTGTTTACCGTCTCTGTGTATGATTCTATTGTATTTACATTTATACGATATATACAAGTCTTATGGCTAGACAATAAGGGTTAATCAAGTGTTAACGCTAGGTAAACAAGAAATATTGTTAACATAAAAAAGGCAAAAATCTGTCAATATCAGTAACTATTTTAATAATTAAAAATCGAAATCATCCTCGTCTTCCTCATCCACATCTAGATCAACAGTTTCTTCTTCAACGACCTCGCCACGGTTAAACGGATTTCTGAGCAATCCTCTTCTACGAGCCAACACCAATCCGCCACCAATAGAAGCCCCCAAGAAAGTACCCACACCATAAACATAAGGAGTCTTAAACATGTTATGCCTGAAATCATTCAACCTATAAACCAACGTAGGATCCCCAACAGTAAAACGATCCGGAAGACTGACCGCAGAATCAGTATAGATCCCATCCGCCGCTACCTCAGCATACAAGGTCCACTCACCCATACCCTCTGGAGAAAAGGTAGTACTATATGATCCGTTTTCATCAGTTAAAGCGAATAAACTGGTCTGGTTTAACCCTTGTCTGGCTGTAATGAATACCTCATAACCCACACGTTGCTCGCTGAACTGACCTGTGACATTCACATAGTCTCCTAATCCTATCCAATCTCGGCTAATATTCAGGTTGAGAGTAGTGGGTTTGCGCCTCATAGTAAATACAGATACATTACTAGTGCTAGGCCAGTTCACACTATCCCCAAAAAACTCAGCAGACACATGCCATTCACCCACCTGATTAGGAAGGAACAGGTGAGTAAAATCACCATCATCATCAGTGGTGATATCAAATCTCACCACATTATCTCCTCGAGTATAATTCAACGTAAGATCAGCGTAAGGCAAACCGATAGTACCCTTAGACATAACCCCTTCACCACCATAGATATTCTCTGGGTCAACAACTAGAATAATCTCCGTGGGATTCATAGCCTTAGCCTGACCAGTCTTCTTACCAGTGTTTCCTAAAACATCAGTTGCCTCCCAGTAGTAATCACAGATTGTACCCTTCTTTAGAGCAGGCATTTCAACAGAATAGATCCCGTCGCTGAAGGAATAATCGACAAAATCCCATGTTTGTTTGTCGTCGGTGCTCATGTAGAAATCTATTTGTACAATCTCTGAGATATCCGTGATAGAACTCCTCAGAGTGAAAGGCTCCTCACTTGTGATGAAAGAGGGCGGATTAATGAGAGTAATATTAGGAGGAGAAAAGTCTGTCCGAAGCACAAAAGAAACTAGCCCATGCCCATGCTCAGCTATCAATACCAAATAATAGAGGATAGGATCATCACGCGTACTATTATAATCAATGCGCATATCTTGGCCACTCCTCTCACAGCTATCTGAAGCCTCATAATTTCTGTACCCCTGCGGATCATCATTGAAGCCACCATAATTCTCATTTAATTGACCCAACAATCCTGGAGTCCAAGGAGTAATCAGACCATCTATCTCATAACCCACTTCATCTTCAATATTCCCCATAGGATAAAGCCTAGCCTCATACATGTCCAGCCTATTAGGTACAGTAATGTCTACAGTCATTCTGGGCTGATCCGTTATGAACTCAAAAGCGTAACTCGCCTCAGGTACAATAAAGTCATCATCAGGCTCCTCCATCTCAATCATATAATACAAGTCTGGATCGACCACCTCTATAACCATTAAAATGGCTTCCTCAGATTCCTGACTATCATTGGGATCGTTTCTGACGCAGAGATAATATACACCGGATTGGTCTGGTGTGAAGTACCAGCCTTCATCATCGTTGCTGATTTGCTCAGGATATCCAGCAGCCTCGGTATGACTGCTTATGAAATTTAAAACCGAACTTCTCGCTCTATATACGAAGACATCATAGTCCGTAAGGTGATCATCCAGATTGACCCATTCGCCAACCAATGATATGTGATATTTGTGGCCTCCCTCTAAATTGTAAATGTATGTCCACGTTTCTCCTGGGGGTATCTGGTCTTCATCTATTTCAACTGGAAAACCCACTCTATCGACCAAGGTCATGTTCCCAGGAAAAGGTACTTCTATAAGTCCAGACACTGGTGCAATAAGAAAAACTGAAACAGCTACGGCTAGGAGTGATGTGGCTATTAGTAGTTTTAGTAATGTCTGTTTTTTCCTCTGCATGTGGGCCACTGCTGTTTATGTGGCTTGGTTAGGGTTTGGAATTAAAGTGATTATGAATCTGTGTTCGGGTTCAGGGTTCGTTTACCTGTTTTTACATCCTTATAGTATATACTACACTAGGATAGGTCTTTTATAGGGAATAAAAGTTAGTCTTAGTCGAATTTATTGCAGTTATTTTTGCCGTGGGAGGCAGATTTGTTCTATTATCTGTTGGTTTTTTCGGTTGTTTTAAGATGGTCATTGGGATATTTTTGGATATCTTTGGATGTGGTTTCATATCTTAACTTTTTTATAGATATTGTTACATATCCATAGATATGGGGAAAATATTGATTAGTCTAGAAGATGAGACTGAGGAAAAGTTCAGGGATATCGCTGAGAGACTCTTCGGTAAAAAGAGGGGGGCACTCAGCATCGCAGCGGAGCAGGCTATTCGTGAATGGATTTCCAGGAATGATACTCAGATCAGATTCTAGGATAATTTAAGATATCTATAGATATTCAATTAAATCCATAAATATCCATGTAAATCCAAGGATATGGTAAAAAGGGCAAATCAGACACATCAGATACTCGATAAGATTATTCCAGAGAAAAACATCATAATACCATGACTATAATTGCAGTAAAAATCGCAGAAATAAGACAAGAAACACCAACAGTGAGAATTCTCAAGATAGATCTTCAAGGACAAGAGTTCATTTACAAGTCTGGGCAATGGATTGACTGTTACGCTGATATCGAGGGTAGAAAAGAGATCGTAGGATATAGTCTAGCATCATCTCCATCTTCAACTGATTTCATCGAGTTGGCTATAAAAATCAGTGATAATCTCGTTACAAAATTCATTCATGAAGAAGCCATAGCAGGGGACATAATGTATATTGAGGGGGGGCAGGGCGATATCTATTATGAGAAAGGCATGGGTGAAAAAAACGTCCTTGCTGCTGCTGGGATCGGAATTGCACCTATAATGGGGATCCTCAGGTATATCCATGAGGCAACAACAGCTAAGGTTACTTTATTTCAGAGCGCACCTACTTTTGATGAGTTAATTTATTATGACGAGATAAAACGACTAGCCGAGACAAACCCGAGAATCAAATATTATCCAAGCATTACCCGTGAAGAACCCCCAGAAGGAGTTGAAAAGGGCAGGATAACTGGGGAATTGTTTGATAAACATGATGTTGATTGGGATTCTCTGTTTTATCTGAGCGGTCCCGGTGAAATGATACCTGATCTGAAGAGTTATCTGGTGAGTCGTGGAGTTGATGAGGCGAAGATCAAGTATGAGGTATGGTGGTAGGTTTCCTAGATTCTTGATTATAATGTGCTCTTTATATGAAAGCCATTATATTCGCCTGTTGGCTCAGTTTTTTCAATAATCACCTTACTGACATAGGCGCTGGTAGGTCCCCTGTAACACCATTGAATGAGTCTATCAATCATCGCTTCATCACCCTCAGCAATGATCTCGACACTACCGTCTCGGAGGTTTCGCACCCAGCCCTTCAATCCAAGCTGATTAGCCATCCGTCTAGTGTTAGCTCGATAGCCTACGCCTTGTACTCTGCCTTCTATGGTTATATGAGTCCTGATCATAGTTCAGAGACTCCGTATCGTGCAGCTATGTAGCAGCTTCCCTCGTGGCTTACCATGCATGGTCCAACTGGGTTATCTGGATTACATGTCTTATTGAAGAGGGGGCACTCCCAAGGATAGATCATGGCTCGAAGTACATCTCCGCATCTGCATCCAACAGGCATTGTGTAGTTGTCCTCAACAAGAATATCAAATTTCTTAGAGGCGTCGTACTGCTCATATTCAGGTCTTACTTGGAGACCGGATTCTGGTATGATGCCTATTCCTCTCCAAGGAGCATCTTCAGGCTGGAAAACCTCATCGAGCAGCTGTAATGCACGTGGAGTCCCCTCTCTTTTTACTGCTCTTTGGTAGGTGTTTTCGATCTCGGCTCTTCCTTCTTTGATCTGTTTGATGATAAGGGCTATGCTGAAAAGGATGTCAAGTGGCTCGAAACCTGCGATCACCTGAGGAACAGGGTACTTTTCTTGAACCTTCTGGTATCCTACCTCCCCGATAATGGTGCTGACATGACCAGGATCAATGAATCCATCAACCTGTGTTACTCCCATCTCAAGCAGCGCCTCCATAGCAGGGGGAATCAATAAATGAGCACTATAGACACTGAAATTCTCTGGGGGTTTGGCCACTAGTTCACTTGCGGTGGTAGGTGCCGTGGTCTCGAATCCTACTGCGAAGTGAACCACTTCACGGTCTGTTTTCTCAGCCATCTTTACAGCATCATGGATACTATAGACGATGCGTACATCCAGTCCTCTACCTTTAGCATCAGCCAAGCTCCCTAAGCCTGCTGGGACACGCATCATGTCTCCAAAAGTTGTGACTATGGCTCCTTCTTCAGCTAGTTTGATTGTGTAGTCGATTCTGTTGGGAGGTACTGTGCATACTGGGCATCCGGGTCCCATGAGAACCTCGACGTTTTTTGGGAGCATGCTTCTGATGCCGTTTTTCATTATTGCGTCTTCGTGGGTGCCACATACATGGACGATTCTGTAGCGTTTGTTGCCTGCTTCCTGTTTGATGTATTTTATTACTTGTTCAGCGGTTTTTCCATCCCGGTAGGGGTCCACGAAGCTGTACATAGTGGATTCAAATGCAGGATAGGATATAAAAAATCCTAAGATGACTTTCTGTACTTTTTACCTATAGGGTATAAGTCCCAAGGGAGATATTTGTAGT
>CAZZFH010000022.1:0-13856 GCA_964653295.1 uncultured Candidatus Bathyarchaeia archaeon
AATGAGACCCCTGTTTCCATGGATTTCCTTCCTCCAGCACTTGGGGCAGATAGCGTTGAGGTGCTTAAGGGTCTCGGGTACACCGAGGCGGAGATAACAACGCTCTTAGAGATGGGGGTAACAAAAACATCGAGCTGATATTTGGGAATATAATAAATCATCAATCACCCCTTTTCTAGATATGATATCCAATGCATCCAAGAACTTGGTGAGACGCAGCTCACTTATTTTCCCGATGAATATCCCACGATTCGTGGAGAAAGCCTCGACGAGAGGCGCAGACTGCATCATAATGGATCTCGAGGACTCTGTACCTGTTGCAGAGAAAGCGTCCGCTAGGACCCTCGTAAAAGACAGCATACCTGTTGTTGGCAGGGGAGGAGGAGATATCGCGGTTAGAATCAACTCACCAATAGAGGATGCGAAATTAGACCTCGAGGCATCCATATGGCCAGGTCTTACCTGTATCGCTTTACCCAAGGTTGAATCAGGGGATGAGATCCGGGAACGAGATGCGATAATAACGGAGCTTGAAGAAAGGAGGAAAATCGAGCCCGGGGCAATCCAGATAGCGGTAGCTGTCGAGACAGCCCTAGGAGTCATCAAGGCATTTGAGATCGCCTCAGCGAGCCCTAGGATTGTCTCTATTGGTGTTGGCGCCGAGGACTTGACCCAAGAGATGGGGGTCCAGACCAGTAAGGAGGGTCAGGAGCTCTGGTATGCTCGTTCTAAGGTGTTGATGGATGCTTACGCTGCTGGGGTGCAACCTTTAGGGCTAGTTGGTGTGGAGCCTTTTACTTGGCGTGAGCCCGAGAAAGCCTTGGATGCTGCGGTCCATTCCCGTAAGCTCGGCTATAAAGGGGCCCAATCGATTCATCCTGCGCCTGTTCCCTATCTTAACCAAGGGTTTAGTATTCCACAAGAGGAGGTTTTACAGATGAGAAAAGAGTTGGATGCTTTCTTGGATGGGTTGAGAGATGGGGTTGCATCGGTAAATGTGGATGGGAGGATGATAGACATCGCTTCTGCTGAGAGGTGTAAAAGGATTTTGGAGAGGGCTGAAGTTATTGAGGCAATGGAGGAGAGAAAGAGGGTTGCGTTGAGGAACCCTGATAAGATTGAGGAGAGGCTCAGAGCAGCGATAATGAAGGTCTAGATTGTGGTATTGCGTGAACCATACATTCACAACCATCAATGTATTTACCTGTAACAAATGTTAAAAAACAAATACCCAATCCCCAGACTCAATTATGGCGTTTATATGAAGAAAACGCTAACAGGAGTACTCCTTGTTTTCTTGTTCGCGGCTGTATTTGCAGGCACACAGGCACTAATTGCACCAGCCACAGAGACAACGAGTGATCTCCCAGATGTCGCTAACTTCGCCATCTACGCAGATTTCCCAGAGATAGACGGTGAGTCCGATGACAAGGAACACATGGACTGGGTGGAGAGACTCGGCTTTGAATTCAGCATGCATAAACCCACATCCATGACAGGTTCCTCGAGGAGACATCGTACTCGAGGATATAATCCTCACGAAGTATGTGGACAAGACACCGCCAAAATTGATGGAAAAGACAGCCTTAGACGAAGGTCTCTCCACTGTAGAGATTGATATCGTCAAAACCGTATCTGATGCATATGTCTCGTTCTATCATTATACCCTTGAGAACGTGATTGTAACTAGCTACAGGAGCCAAGGACACACCTTGGAAGACGCCTATCCATGGGATACCCTCACACTACGCTATGAGGAGATTACAGTACGGTATACACAATATGACTCATCAGGCGGATCCATGGGTAACGTAGAATGGAATTACAATGTGGAAGGACTCAGGTAAATATAAGCTCCCCATTTTTTTAACATATAGCAAGTCATAGGAATGTAGAGTTCTTTCTCTTTTGGGTTAGGAGAAAATAAGGATGCGAGGATATTCAAAGATAAAAAGAAAATCTGAGCTAAGATTTACTCAGTATTATGTCATCGTATTCTCTTTCGATTAGATACTTGTGGTATAACTCCTCTTTAGCAAAAGTTTTGAGCATTTCTCCAAGCTCCGTGTCTCGATAGTGTCTGGCTAGCTCTATGTAGAAATCGTGTGTAGATAGTTCTCTATGTGCTGCGAAGATGAGTATATCTTGATAACTTGAATCAGGGTTTAGCTGGACATCGACCAGCTTGTCCGTTATCTGCAGATTGTTTATCTCGTCTTTCAGTGTCCTAGCAGGTAGATTTTCAGGGTTCTCCAATCCTTTTAGGAAATATTCCCTGTGTCTTTTCTCGTCCTCAGCTAATTTGTGCAAGAATTCTTTGGCTCCTGGTCTACTGGTTTTCTCGGCAGTTTCCATATAGAGGTTATAGGATTCAAGCTCCATCGCGGCTCCTGTTTCAAGGGCATCCTTGATCGTCCATTTGGATTCCTGAGTTGGGTGAAGGAACATGTGTATCTTTCTCGCGGCTTCCCTTCCCTCTCCCAGCGCTTGAATTACGGTAGCTCCTCCACTGATGCTGTCTCCACCTGCAAACACTTTGGGTATGCTGGTCTGCAGATCGTCGTTTACCTGAATTCCACCCCATTTATTGACCTGAATTCCCTCGGCTCGCTCAAGGAATAACCTGTTAGGCGATGTACCGATTGCCTCGATGACGGTGTCAAATTTTGCAGTGAATTCGCTTCCCTCTATGGGGATTGGCCTACGTCTTCCACTCTCGTCTGGGTCACCTAACCTCATCTTTATACAGGTTATACTCTTCACCCATCCGTTTTCTCCGTTGAGGCTAATGGGGTTTTCCAGTTCATGGAAGTTTATGCCTTCCTCTACTGCGTGTTCAAGCTCCTCAAGTCTAGCGGGTGCCTCATCCCTTGTTCTCCTGTATATTATGTGGGTCTCGGCTCCGTATCTTAACGCGCATCTGGCGGCATCCATTGCGACGTTACCTGCTCCTATTACAGCTACCTTGTCTCCTACCACGATGGGTGTGTCTGATTCCTCTGGGAACTTGTAAGACTTCATGAGGTTGGTCCTGATCAGGAACTCGTTTGCAGAGTAAACCCCATTTAGTTCCTCTCCGGGTAGACGCATGAAACGTGGGGCACCGGCGCCAGTAGCCACATATATTGCGTCATACTCTTGCAGTATCTCCTCGAAGTCTATGTGTTGCCCAACTATCCTGTTTAACCTTATCTCTACCCCCATCTGTTCAAGCATACCCAGCTCCTTGTTTACGATAGATTTGGGTAGCCTGAACTCTGGGATACCGTATTGCAGGACACCCCCCGCCTTGTGGAGCGCCTCATATACAGTAATATCATATCCGAGTTTTCTTAGATCCGCTGCACAGCTTATCGCTGTTGGCCCTGATCCTATTATGGCTATTTTCCCATGATAATCCTGGTACTCTATGGGTTCGACTATATCGTTTTTTATTGCCCAGTCTCCGATGAATGCCTCAAGCTTACCAATATTGATAGGCTGGCCTGCTTTGCCAAGAACACATGCACCCTCACATTGGCTTTCCTGTGGACAGACCCTGCCTACGATAGAGGGAATTGGACTACTTTCCTTCAAAGTAGAATAAGCGGCCAAAAAATCGCCCCTGGCTATCTCGCTCACAAACTTGGTGACATCGATGTTTACTGGGCAGTTCTCTGTACATGGGGAATGAGCGCATTGAAGACACCTGCTCGCTTCCTCTATTGCTTCTTCTTGTGAGTAATGAAGCGGAACCTCGTTGAAATTGTGGATCCTTTCTTCTACTGGTTGTTCTCTCACCTTGATACGCGTTTTCACCATTATGCCTCCCTCCCTTTGAGGTAGATCTCTTTATGCAGCTGCTCGGGTTTTTTGAACATGGATAATCGATTGATTACCTCGTCGAAGTTTACCTTGTGAGCATCAAACAGGGGGCCGTCTATGCATGTTAGTTTCATCACGCCGTCGATGAACACTCTGCATGCTCCGCACATCCCTGTTCCATCAACCATGATTTGACGTAGAACAGCCTTGGCTTCGACCCCATATTCTTTGGTGAGATCGGCCATCACCTTTAGTTTCCCGATATCACCGCATCCGAGTACAAGGTCTACCCTTTTTTCTTCCAAGAGATCCTTTAGTACGTCATTGTAGTGGCCCTTTCGCCCGTAAGTACCGTCACTGGTAGTAACGTAGTACTCATGGCTTACCGATCTCAGGTCCTCTTCACTGTATACGTCTTCTTTTGTTGGGAATGATTGAATAGAGATGACGTGGTTTCCCTCGATTTTACTGAGTTCTTTGCAATATTGATAGTTTTCAGCGTGCCCACATACTAGGTCGCTGCACCAGACTATGTTCCCATATTTTTTAATTGGAAACGCGTTACCTTGTGGCCCTATGATCTCATAGAAAGAATCACCCACTTTATAGTCATCAAGCTGTAGACTCGTCTTGCCGAGTCTTTTTATGAACATGATGATGTTTCCATTTTCTGCTGACTTTACGGACATGGGGATCCTCTCACCGTTTTCATGGATCATTAAAATGACAAAGTGTCCTGGTCTGAGTTTTTCAGCGACATGGGGGGCTTCGACCTCGATTAGGTAGTCTGCTGAGTTCAAGTCTTCTTTGCTTATGATTTTATATCCGGTCATTGTGTAATGAATCCGATGCTACTCCTGTTTATAATTTTTGGCTAGCCTAAAGGCATTTAATATAAAACATGGTAAAAAATATCAACATTGTATGATAAAATAGCCGAAAATTATACATCTCCAATTATTTTTATGTAAACACAATGTAAACAAAATAACGAATATTTATGATTAACCTATAGTGAACATTGACGGTATTAAATTGAAAAAGACCTCATGAGCGCCGGGTTAGATAAGGATTCAATAGAAAAATTCTACAAGAACGATGGCCGACTGAGAGAACGCAGTTAAAGCAAAATTCTTGTACATTAATGACTCAATTCATTATTTTTGTCTCTACTAGGGGATGCTTTTATTAGAAAGAAAATAGTTGTTGGTTTTGAAAAAACGTGTTTTTTCGGTTTAAAGGGTTTGGAGTCGCTCTGATACTATCTCGGAGAGATACTTTGAGGTCTCGGGCTTGGATAGCTTTGCGGTGTATAGTCTCCTGTAACCGCCCTTGCCGGTTGTCTCAACATAGTCAAGAAGACCGTTATCGACTGATGCGTTTAGGAAGTTGATTATGCTGGCCCTGCTGATGGTGCCTGGTAGTATCTCGTTTACCTTTTCCCAGACCATTCTTGAGCTTTGTTGCTCGTTGCTGTTCCATAGTAGGTCTAGTGATGCGATCTGGTATGGCTTGAAGAACATTTCAAACCCTTTTTCGGATAAGTTTAGTGTTAAATCCATTTCCACACCATCAACTAACACTAACTTATAAACATTTCAAAAACGGAGTAATTAGACTATGTAAAGTTCATCCAGTTTCTTAATTACTACCTGTTTTATATCTGGTTTCTCATCCAGGGAGAGCGCCTTCGAGGACGCTAGGTCAAGCTCATTAAAGGCAAAAGAATGCCCATCACTAATAATAGACCTTAATAACGACTCGTCAGCACCAATAGAATCCAAGAGCTTAATCATATTTTTAATAAAAGTCCTGACATGCCATTTTATGTAATTAATAGCCCTTAACTCGATCTCGATTTCTCGCGCTAGCCTTATCGCTTCTTTTCGGGTCTTTTCCTCACCCCAGATCATTTCTGAGCCATCTGGGTAACAGATAACCACAATCTTGTCTCTAGCTACGACTTCCGGTGTGAGGGGGAGCTGAATCTGGTTTGACAACAATATTTTTTTCGGATATAACTATAAAATATTATTCGTTTCAGACTAGAAAAAATGTAAAATATACTCTAGGGGAATGAAGAAATGATTTTGGGTAAAATATTCGAAAATGAT
The DNA here is from genome assembly GCA_964653295.1 of uncultured Candidatus Bathyarchaeia archaeon. Classification (GTDB taxonomy): domain Archaea; phylum Thermoproteota; class Bathyarchaeia; order TCS64; family TCS64; genus RBG-16-57-9. The sequence goes on from CAZZFH010000022.1 coordinate 5,919, forward strand.
AATATAAACGAGGCATGGAAGAAAGAACTACTAGGTTTTTTTCGTATTCATATTGGATAATATATGGGTCGATATTACTACATAGGAACCGATAATCCCTTAATAAAATCAAAACCTAAAAAAGATGCATGTCCACAAGGAGATCAAAATTCCAAATATCCATAGAAGTCCTAGAAGCAGTCTCAAAGGGAGAATATAGACCCACGAGGCTAATGTATGCTTGCAACCTGTCTTGGAGTTCTATGAAGGATGTATTAGGTCTTCTTGAGGCGAAAGGGTATATCGAGGATCGGTCCAGTGAAGGAAAGAGGAAAAATTTGAGTATAACTGGAGAAGGAAATGAGATTCTAAACTATTTTGATGGTTTGGAAAAACTTGTTCAGGTCTCCGTTGTGTAATCAATCATAGGATATGATGTTTTATTACTAGAGTACTAAAGATAGCTTAATGACTGCGAAGGGATCATCTGGGCGAATACAGACGGTTCTAGGGTCCATAGATCAAAGTGATTTGGGAGCTACTTTATCTCATGAGCATGTCTTGTGGGATGCTAGTTTCTTGTTTGAGGAAACCAAAGAGAAGGCGCTTGGATATTTACCTGTGAGAATTGAGAATCTTGACTGGTTGAAACGCAACGGGGTAGGCAGTATAGATAACCTGAAGCAAATAGACGAGGGTGTGGCGGTTGAAGAGTTGCTGTTCTATAAGCAAGCCGGGGGGAGCACTATTGTTGATATGGGGAACAACGGGTTACATCGAGACCCTGAAGGGCTTGCGAGGGTTTCGCAGGCAACAGGCGTAAAAATCGTGATGGGTGCCGGTTACTATGTGGGGGGGAGCCATCCAAAAGATATGGTCAGTCGTAGTGTTGATGAGCTTGTGGATGGGATGATTCGAGATATAACTATTGGTGTGGGGGATACCGGGATAAAGGCGGGGGTTCTCGGTGAGATCGGATGCTCTTATCCATTACAGGATACAGAACTCAAGGTACTTGAGGCAGTAGCCGAAGCCCAGAAACGAACAGGAGCCCCTGTGAATATCCATCCCGGACGCAGCCAGTCTATGCCCATGGAACTCATCGAGCGCTTCCATGACTTTGGCGGCGATGTGAGACATACCGCGGTAAGTCACCTCAGTAACAGGCATGGATTGGACGTCGAGCTAACCATCGAGTTAGCGAAGACAGGTTGCTATATCGAATATGATAGCTTCGGAAACTATCAGAACCCTATTAGGCTCCCTGAGAAAACATTCTATGCGTTAAGCGATTGGCAGCGTATAGATTGCCTCAAGGAACTGATCAAGGAAGGCTTCTTGGATAGACTATTGATAAGCCATGATGTCTTCAACAAGACCGATCTGCGGAGATATGGTGGCTTCGGATATGACCATATTCACAAGACGGTTATCCCTATGATGAGGATAAATGGGATAACAAATGATATGATCAAAGCTATGCTCGTAGATAACCCAAGCCATTTCCTATCTTTTACATGATATAGAAATTCTAATGAAAAAAGTGTGGATGCGTCAGTGGTTTGCTTAGGTTGGTGGTAGGCTACTGTTCCATGCGTCGGTGTCCCATTTCCAGACACCGTCCTCGAGTTTCCAGATCATCATGTATTTTCCTTTGTCTGTGAAAGCGGGTACCCCCTCAGGCTGGATCTTCAGTACACATGTTTCTACCTCGTAGGCACAGTAATAGAATTATTACATTCTGGTCAGCGAGGGTGTCTTCTACTGAGATGACTTGGAGACCCCATGCAAGGCAGGGACTGTATCAGTTTTTCTAGTGGAGTAAGGAGAAATGTAGAGAATGTCGGAAATCATCCTCTAAGTTATTTCTGCTTCTCAGCAGGATAAACTATATCGCGGCTTTTGCCTTGTCCCAGTTATCGGTACCCGGGTCCACACCAAGTACTAGATGATTGTCAGCAGCTAGGTATAGTAGTGAAAGGTTCACCCCGGCATCTGCTAGTCTTCGTGCTGCTTCTCCTAGGGTTCCTGGTTTGTTCTCCAAGTCTCTTACCAGTACTGGGCGGACGTTTCTTGCGTCAAACCCTGCTTTCTCCAATGCCTTACGAGCGGCGGAACCATTCCTTACTAGGATGTGTATCTCGCCTTTACCTTCGACGAGAAAACCGCACATTCCTTCTATGTTTATTCCTTCTTCTCCGAGTACCTCTCCCATGGTGGCGAGTTGTCCTGGTTGGTTATCCAGTATGATGGTTACATCGTATGCCATTCTATTCACTGGGGCATAATCTACATTAACATTGATAGGGGTTGTGTTATCTCGCATAAGATTCTTCAGATGATTCGAGTATTTGCCTAGTATGTGTGAAGAGCTTCGCTATTCGGGCATCGAGACAGTTTTTGGTAAGATCAATGTTGTGTGGAAAGAGGTAGATAATTTGAAGGTTCAGCGAGTAATTCTACCACATCTAGTACACACACTTGAAGAAGAGTTCCCACATCTGAAAAAGTCCGTAAATCCAAACATCTCACGATTATTGGATAGTATAGCTCTTTTTTTAGAAGGTGAAGAAGTGTCTTTTGATCTGGAGTTGATGGATCTTGGGCTATGCTCTGAGTTTCAACAGAAGGTTCTCTTGGCAGAGTATGGGATACCACATGGGTCCATCTCAACCTACAGCCGAATCGCTAGACACATTGAGAAACCACTAGCTGCGAGAGCTGTTGGTAATGCTCTTGCTTCGAATCCTTTTCCGTTGATTATTCCGTGCCATAGAGCGGTCCGAAATGATGGCTCTCTGGGGGGCTATCAGGGTGGCTTAGAGATGAAGAAGAAGCTCTTAGAGATGGAGGGAGTAAAGGTTCACAACAATAGAGTAGATATGAAAAATCCATTTTATTAAGAAATATTCTCGCGAAAAGGGCTTCGCTATAAACACTTGTTTGATTTTTTAGCTACAAACACACTGCTATAATGAATTAGTAACATTGATTTCAAACATGAAACAAGAGACCATCAACCAAACGGTGCCTTATGCCTTGTATCATCTGGTATGCATAGAGGACTTGAAACCAGCCAAAAAAGCCGCCGTAAAGTATATTTTCTCCGGCTCAAGCATCTACGAGATCGAAAAAGCACAATAGCTTTTTCTTGGACTCGGATTCAAGCTCTCGTATTGTATAATTCGATAAGACAAAAGAGGTTGAGCCCAGACTTTGCGTCCTATTTATATTACGTAGTGTTGGATTCTCTATACAATGTTTTCATCCTTGAACAGGAACCTTCGATATCTCTTCATTCTGAATATCGCGTTTGGTTTTTCTGTTCAACTGATAAATCCCTTGTTCCCCCTCTATCTATCTGAAATAGGAGCCACAGCAGCGCAAAACGCTCTGGTAATCAGTCTCGGAGGTCTTGTAGCCACCGCACTAATGCTACCAGCAGGACTGTATCTTGACAGGATTGGGAGAAAAAAACTCCTAATCGGCAGCTCGGTGATAAACATGATTGCCATGTATTTAATGAGTAACGCTACCACCTGGCAACAGATAACCCCATTATTCATGATCTACAGCGCAACAGGAGCACTCTTCATGCCCGCACGAATGTCAATGATAACATCCAACAGCGAATTGAAAGAACGGGCATCAGTCTTTGGAGTCATGAATACTGCTTGGCCTATAGCAGGGGTAGTGAGCACCCTTATCAGCGGTTACCTGGTGGAGACTGTGGGCTGGAGAGAGGTCTTCATCGTTGGATCAATCGTAAATGCATTGAGCATACTGCCTGGGTTAAGAATAGAGAAAAGGAAAAACTATCAGCCACCAAGGGACACAGGGTTCAGAGACCTCTTCAGTAGAGAAGTAGGCTCGGTTTTACTGATCTTTTTCATCTATGGTATACTATTGACAACCGCATTAGGTGGAATAAACCTAATCATCCCATTATACCTTAAGTCAAGATTCGCGTTATCAGCATCCCAGATAGCATTATTCTTCACAGCGCAGAGTGCATTAAATCTGGTAACACAGATTCCCAGCGGAACAATCGCTGATAGGTTCGGGAGGAAGCGTACTGTGCTCACTTTGATTGGATTGCTGCCTTTTCTTTTTGCATCGTGGCATTTCATAGGAGACTGGAGGCTCTTGTTGGTAGTGAGTACTCTATCTTTCGGGTTATGGAGCATGACGTGGCCAGCCACATTATCTCTTCTATCAGGGTCTGTTCCAAGTAAGCTAGTGGGGGCAGCTTTTGGGGTAAACACGACGGGAAACCGTCTTGGGTTTACAATTGGTCCTTTGATTGCGGGTTATTTCTATGTGAATTATTTTGATACAGCGCCGTTTCTGGTCTCTGGTGCTATCTGTTTGGTCGCTGTAATCTTTGCATTCGGTTTAAGAGATTCAGTAAAAGAATAAGATAAGTAATGGGTTTCTGGTACCCATTTGTCTTGTTTTCTGTGCCTCTCAGGTCAGTCTATAAAGTGTTTGACGGGTTTGTAGGCCAGTATGTCTTGGTATTATATTGATCGAATTATTTGGGAGTCTGGATGCAGCTTTTTACCACTTCAACGATATCCAAGACTCTTAGAGATGGCTTTTTCTCTCTTGCTGTGTTCCTGAGGCTCAGGAGGCAAGTCGGACACCCTGTAATAATTCCATCAATATTATCTGGAAGAGTCTCTGCTAATTTCATCTGTGAGACATGGTTGGTTAGCTCCTCACGGTACATCCATAAACCGCCTCCCGCACCACAGCATACCGCGTGTTCTCGGTTGAGGATGGGCTCAACCAGTTTCAAACCGGGGATTGATTTGAGAACATATCTTGGAGGCTCATAAACATGAGAATGCCTGCCCAAGTCGCATGGGTCATGCCACGTAAAGGAGCCACTGTATTCTTTGAGTTGGAGTCGCCCGTCCTGTATCGCTTCTTTGATCATCTGAGAGGTATGAACCACATCAAATGGGGCATTCAATCCTAGAAGAGGATATACTCTTGAGAAACAGTAGTAACAACCTGAGCAGTTGGTAACAAGACGCTTGACGCCACCGAGACTATCAAGTATCTTCTCCCCATTACGCCTAGCCTCATCCCAGTGACCCGACAAATACAGGATTAGCCCACAGCAACCCTCATTCTCCCCGAGAAGCCCAAAATCATAATCCGCCTCCTCAAGAATCTCACATGTATCCTCGACTAGCTCAGGCAATCTATAGGAGGTTGTGCATCCCGGCCAGAAGAGAACAGGGTTATCTTTGTAGGGATGTTTCTCAACTTGTTCTTCTATCCATAGAACCCGGTCTTCTTTGGGGAGCCCGGCGGGGTTTCCTTGGGCTTTAATGTTTTCCAGTGCAGTTTCGAAGTTTCGTGGTACATTGTTGCCTTGGGTTAGCTTGTTGCGGGTCTTGATGATGAGGTTGTTTACCTCAAGACTATCCAAGGAGACTTGATCATAACACTGGCCACAAGCGGTACAGCTATAGATTGAATCACTGAGCAGTTCGCTCTCTCCTAGGTCTCCATTCAGGTATCCTTTTGCAAGCAAGAGGCGACCTTTGGAGGAGTAGGTCTGAACATCATCAAAATAAGACTGGACGACACAGAACCCAATGTCCTCATCGTTCTCCCACAGCCTATACCCATCTCTCCCTTGGAGGGATGAAACCAGCCAGTGAGAAAATGAGGACACATCCTTCAGAGTCTGTTTGTGATCACCTCTTTTTTCATCCAACTCATGGAGCCTTTCGATTAAACTATCAATGGTCACTGGTTTTTGGGCATCGAGAAGAATGTACGCCCCCTGATACTCTTCAACCATCTCATGTTGATCGCTTCGCACTATCCGAACACCGGAGCCCTCAAGCAGCTCAGTCAAACGGGACTCATCGAGACTATCTCCCAGCCTAACAATGGCTAACGGTTGGTGGAGCGGTTTGATACCAAATTCTCCAAAATGGGAGTAAACATAGATATGTTCCGGATCGGTGAGTACATTCCCTTTGCCTAACTCGGAAACCAGTTTAGTCAATAAGCTCATATCGTCAGGCATCAGACCACCAAATATTCACGTATTTACCGCTATATAGCCGGGCTATCATATACAGACTATTTATAGTATTTACGATATATCGTTATTCAGTGATTTTATGGAAAATGGATGGGCAGGAAAGGTCCTACAAGTAGACCTCTCAACAAAGAAAACCTCAACCACCCCCTGGAACAAAGACGCCAAAAGGTTCCTAGGGGGAAGAGGAGGTAACGCATGGCTATACTGGAACCACGCCAAGCCAAATCAAGACCCATACGACCCCGATGCACCACTAATCTTCGGCGCGGGTGCCTTGGCGGGCACAGGGCTCATAGGAGCATCAAGGATGGAGGTAACGGTTGTCTCTGCAGCGAAAACCGAGACTCATTCTCTTGGGAACGTTGGGATGGGAAGCTCTTGGGCGCCTGAACTCAAGTTTGCTGGTTATGATCATGTTGTGATCAAGGGAAAATCAGAGAAACCAGTCTACCTCAACATCTATAATGATAAGGTAGAGATACTCGACGCTTCACCAGTATGGGGCAAGGGAACATTCGAGACAGAGACCCTGCTCAGAGAAATGGTAGAAGATGAGGACGCTCAGGTAGCCAGCATTGGACCAGCTGGGGAGAACCTAGCAGTACAGGCAACAGTAGAGCATGGCTACAGGAGTGGAACCCCAGTCGGCTCATCAATGGGTGCAAAGAAACTCAAAGCAGTCGTTGTCAGAGGAACAGGACCAGTATATGTTCACGACGCAGACAAGATACTCGAATACAATGACAAGCTTGTTAAAACGGTTCAAGCCACACGGAAAAGGCTTGGAGTCGCAAATATTGAAAGAGAAATGGGAAAAGACGCGTACCTACAGGGATTCCTCGTAGGAGATGCAGGAGTAGTAGGAAACTATGAGAGCCACGCGTGGAGAGATAGGCCTGATGTGAAAAAAGAGTATGAGGAGAATTATCTCAGCGAGTACTTTGAAAAGAATATAGGATGCTTTGGCTGCCCATTCCCATGCCAACCCTTGTACAATATACCGGGAACTGGAGCTAACATATGGCGATGCTATCCCACGTACTGGCCTTGGAAACTTTGGATGACAGACCTGGCCTCAGCGTTCAAGGCGACTCGCTATATGTCGGACCTTGGGATGGACAATAAGGAGATCGCGACGATAGTATCATGGCTTACTCACCTCTATACGGATGGAGTGATAACCGAGAAACAATTAGATGATATCCCCTTTGAAAGGGCTAGTAGCTATGCGCTTGTTGAGACGGCTCGAAAGATCGCTTACCGTGAGGGCTTCGGTAAAGTACTGGGTGATGGACCTGTTGCATTTGCGGATAAACTTGGCACACAAGCAAAAGACTACCTTTACCAGAATCATGGTCTAACATTGAGAACATTCGAGTTCAGAGCAGAGCCGGGTACTGCTCTTGGAGAGGCAATATCCAGCCGGGGAAACAGCCTGCGGGCAACAACGTACCATGTGGTTCTCTGGGATAAACCAGCTAAAGACGAGTACAAAGGATATGATCCCGAGGAATCCAAAGCTGCATACAAGTGGTCCAAGGAGATGTTTGGCACCGAAAAAGCCATAGTAGCCACAGCCTATGAAGGAAAACCAGCAGCCCTAATCTATGAGATGAATGGAGCCGCAGTAGCGGACTCTCTCGGATACTGCACAACAATGATACGACCTGAGCGTGTTGGTGCTCCAGGGTCCCAATTCGGGGATACATCATACCAGTTCGCAGCAGAGAGATTCACAGCGGCAACAGGAATACCGATGGATGAGAAAAAAATGCTCCAGATAGGGGAAAGGATATGCAACCTTGAGAGAGCCATCGTTGTAAGAGATGGAAGAACCCGAGCAACTGACACCTTACCAGATTTCTTCTTCAAAGTGCCAGTACCAGATG
>CAZZFH010000023.1:0-13837 GCA_964653295.1 uncultured Candidatus Bathyarchaeia archaeon
ACCAACCCCCACCACTATAATTTACATGAGGATCATAGTCCTCTGGAGGCCTGCTTGTGGTAATGCTCACGTGGGGCATGCCTGTACCCCAGAAGCTACCATCCCCAGCACGGGTAGCCCAGCGGAAACTATCAACTCCTTTTCCCTGAACAGCAGTAACCGTATCCTGTGCCGCATCCATGACCTCTGTTATCTGTATATCCCTGAACAGTGTGGCGCCTTCTGTTCCAGGGCTATCGATGTTATAGCTGGTTATGCAGCCGTGGCGTAGGTCATGCCAGAAAGCATCATTATACCATGTGGAGCCAGCGTAACGACCTATCTCGTGGCCTGGCCAGATAGCGAATCTGATGCTGCGTCTGAGCTTGTCCCTGTGGTGATTGAGAAGCCTTGCTACTTCCATTATGGCTGTGTTTCCTGATAGGTTATCCACTACCCCTGGGCTGTATGGTGGGGTGTCTACGTGAGCGTTTACCAGCATGAATTTCTCGGGCTCAACAGCTCCCTTGATCTCTGTCTCGAGCAAGGGTATTGATTTCCAGCCGGTATCCATAACAGAGACTATGTGGGCTCGTACCCCTCCCTGTTTAACTAGCTTCCTGAGGGCTTGTCCATCATTGTTGCTGATGTGGAGTATGGCGGGTATGGTCTGGATATCATTGATGTTCTCTGGGGTTGGGGTTCCCGAGACGCTGAAATCAGCTCTTTGATGACAGACAGTGGGCATGTAGTCGTCTTGCTCGATAACCACGAGTCCCTTTAACCCCATTTTCTGGAGCCGCAACAAGAAACTTGCTCTTAGCCCCATCCAGTCACCGCTGGTCTTCTGCTCACAGAGGACTATCTTGTCTCGACAGTCAGCGTACCCGATCTCGTCTGGGGCGAGGTAGATCATCTCTGCCTCAAATCCTTCTGGTCCGGTTGTTTCTACCTGTCTGTAGGGTGTTGATTGTATTTTCATCTCGATGGGGTGGGTGATCTTCAAGCTGCTGAACTTGGGATCGCTAAGGTATGCTTCGAATCTGTGAATGCGACACTCTAATCCATATTCTTCGAGGCGTTTCTTCATGTACTGGATGGCCTGCTCCTCTTGGGGGCTACCGCTATGTATTGGGGCGATCTCCATCATTTCCTCCCAGTTTAGCTGCATCCTAGGCTTGTCTATTCCTGCCTCAAGCTCCTTGATGAGCTTCTTGGTTTCATCTGTGAGCCAGATCATAATACTTCAAGAAACCAGTGTATCAAGCTGGTTTAACCCTTACCAATCAATGTTTAGTATTTCCTGAATCGTTCTCTTTTTTAATCACAGTGCCTTGGATCATTGTGATTATTATGGCAAAGAAAATCGGAGATACTGTCCAGTCAGCGGATTGGAAAAATGAGAAACATGTTCCAAGCATTGATGCGCCTGATACAGTGAAAGTGGATGAGATGGTCAAGGTTGTAGTAAAGGTGGGTAAGGAGATAGCTCACCCCAATACGGTTGAGCACCATATCAGATGGATACAGGTTTACTTTTCACCAGATGAGGGCAAATTCACGTATGATCTTGGAAGGTATAGCTTCAACAGCCACGGAGAGGGCCCTGTTAGTACTGATAGCGCTGCTGCATTCCACTTCAAGACCAATAAGTCTGGGACCTTGAACGCTGTAAGCTACTGCAATATTCACGGACTCTGGGAAAGCAGTAAGGCTGTCAAGGTAGCCTAACCTACTATTTTTTCAAAAATATTTTTTCCGGGTTAGTGGTGGGACCGCCCGGATTCGAACCGGGGATCACGCGGACCCGAACCGCGTATCGTACCAAGCTTGACCACGGCCCCGACGCGTATTCACCCGTGGTTAGCTGATTTAAAAAAGATTCCTAATCTCATGTATTATTATGAATTGAAAAATTATGATAAGTATTAAGCTTCTCTAACTGCGTCTCTTACTGTCATATTCAAAACAGTCTCAGCGATATCAGCGCCATACTCGGCAGTCCTAAGGATACTCTCAACAATCAATCTTAGAGCAGGTACCTCGTCTGGCGGGGCGTGCTTCAGGATGGTGTGAAGGATCTCAGCTTCCATCTTTCGTGTATCCTGAGCCATGTTTAATACCTTGTCAGCGGAAGCGTAATCCTCCTCAAAAACAGAGTCCATCGCGTTCTCGAATATCTCGAGAGCAAAATCACTGATTTTTTTCATCTCCTGTAACAGGACTTCGTTGACTGTGCTTAGGGTTAGTTCTAATCTATTTTGTGCGATTTTTACGGCGTGATCAGCCATTCTTTCCACAGATTTTGTGATTAAACGATAACCAAGGCACTCACGCGGAGACTTCAGACCACTCTCCTTTAGAATGTGGCCGTCAACAACTGCAACCTTCAAGAGCCTAATTATATAGAGATTGAAGCGGTCAACCTCATCATCCATAGAAACAACCTCTCTTGCTAGAGTCACATCCTCGGTGCCTAACGCGATCATGGCGTCCCTGTGCATGCTTGCTGCGATTACGCTCATTCGTCTCAGGGCGTCTTTTACTGAGAGTTCTGCGTAGCTGAGTAGTACTTGTAGTGTGAGGTCTTGTGGGAGGTCTGCGAGTATCTCTGTTCCTACGAGTTTTTTTCGTGTGAAGTCTTTTACGCTGAATTTTTGGCTGCTGTCTAGTCTTTTCTGTGTGCTTCTCAATTGTATGATGTTGTAGCCCATCAGATATGCGGAGACTACTCTTCTTACGATGCTTTCTGGGGTGTCTTCGTGTGTGGGTGTTATGATGACTTTGCGTTGAGTTTCAATTGTATCAGAGCCCTCGGGAGAAATACAAAGCGTGAGATCATCTTTCTGGTTTATCCTGACGACGCTGCCTCTCTGTAAGCCCATTTGTTCTACCCAAGGTTTCGGTAAGGAGATTATGAATGTCGAGCCGCCTGTTACTTGTACCTTCCTTAGTTCTTCACCGGGATTTGATGACAATAGTGATTACCTGCCCCCCCATAATTGTAACGAGGTAAATATATTTATCTAAAACATATTAGAATAAACACAGAATTCTATATAATATATAGATGTATTGTGCGAATAAAGATTTAGTGAGTGACTTTATACTATATAGGGAATTTATTTATTCAATCAGAGCTGGTATGGAGTAAAAGGGGAAAAACTTGAGGTCCAGAAGAAGAAAAAACCGAGCCTCGTACCTAATGTTGGCTACTGGAATTATAATTGGACTCCTAATTGCTGGACCAATCAGATACGATGGAATAATTAGAGAACTTCAAGAACAATTAACCAATGGAGATGGAGACACACCGCCAACGGGAGATCTAACAATCGCAGGATCAAGCACGCTTCTCCCAATTACACAGGAGTGTGCAAACTTGTTCATGGAAGAAAACCCCCTCACATACATCAGCGTAGCCGGTGGAGGCTCAGGGCATGGGGTGAAGGCTGCTGGAAGCGGGGAAATAGATATTGGTCAATCTAGCAGGAATGTGAAGGACTCTGAGTTATTGAGGTACCCGGATCTCGTGTTGTTCAGTATTGGGAAAGACAGTGTCGCAGTGATAATTAACTCTAATAACCCATTAGCCGGAACCCTTGATCTTTCCCTTGATGAAATCGGAGATATATTTAGTGGAGAGATAACCAACTGGCGTGAGCTTGGTGGAGATGACCATGAGATCGAGGTCTATACAAGAGAAGAAGGCTCGGGGACCCGTGAGGTTTTCTCAAACTATGTGCTTGGTGATAGAGGATTCATCTATTCTGCGAGTGTAAAGCCGAGTAATGGGGAGATGAGGGCATCGGTTGCCAATAACGTGTATGGGATATCGTATGTGAGCCTTGGCTATGTGGATGAGACCGTCTCTGCCATAATAGTTGATGGAGCAGAGGCGACGGTTGAGAATGTGCAAAACGGGCAGTACCCAATAACCAGAATACTGTGGGTCTTCACTAGAGGAATGCCAAGCAAACTTGAGGCGGAGTTTATAAAATACATGCAGGGACCAGATGGCCAAGTAGTAGTGGAGGAGCTAGGTTATATCCCGATTTACTAGGTGATGTGATTGAAAGTTGAGACATTGATCGAGAAAGCGCTCTTCGTGAGTGCAACGTTCTCGGCTTTAATCGTCTTTCTAATTACCTTCTTTCTAATTAGGGAGGGCTTGCCAGCCCTGGGCATAGATTTTGTCTTTGGTCTTGATTGGAGCCCTGGTAGCAACCTGTTTGGTATACTACCAACATTTATTGGTACCTTGTATGTTGTGGCGGGTGCTGTGGTCATAGCTTTGGCGATTGGTTTACCTACGGCCATCTATCTATCGGAGTTCGCGCCTTTTTGGTTCAGAAATATCATCAAATCCAGCGTAGAAGTAATAGTTGGCATCCCTTCAGTTGTCATCGGATTCTTTGGGTTAATGGTACTCGTGCCATTAATCAGAAACACCATTGGTGGGAGGGGGGAATCCATCCTTGCAGGCTGGATAGTCCTAGCTATAATGATCCTGCCAAACTTGATAAGCCTGACAGAGGACAGCCTCAGGGCGGTACCAAGATCATATAGAGAGGCTTCACTGGCGTTAGGGGCAACAAATTGGCAGACCATAACAAGGGTGATACTGCCAGCAGCCTCCAGTGGAATCCGTACGGCCTTGGTACTCGGTTTAGGGAGAGCCATCGGGGAAACGATGGCGGTCATGATGGTGATTGGTAACCCTGAGACCCCTTGGATTCCTCTATCCATACTTTCCCGGGCTCGGACATTGACCTCCACTATTGCTATTGAGTTTAGTTATGCGGAGTGGGGCTCGCTGCATCAGCAATCATTATTCGCTATTGGGGTTATGCTGTTTCTATTGGTCACTATATTGAACTTTGTAGCGACTTTTGTCATAAGGAGGAGTTCCCACTGATGACACCAGTAATAAGGGAGCGGTGGATGAAGCGGATTCTCTTAGTGGCAGTGGGGTTGAGTGTGATTATTTTACCTGTTATTCTCATCTGGGTCGGAATCAATGGAGTTGGAGCAATCAATGTCGAGTTCTTAACATCGCGCCCCAGATTATTCGAGTATGGAGGAATCTACCCACAGATTATAGGCAGTGTCTATCTGGTGAGCCTGTGCACATTGTTCGGGGCTCCTCTGGGAGTCGCCTCAGCCATATATCTAGCAGAGTATGCCCCAGATAACAGGATAACCCAGAGCGTCAGGTTCTTCACCGAGACCCTTGCAGGGATGCCCAGTATAGTAATTGGGTTGTTCGGGTTGGAGTTTCTGGTATTCTATCTTCAGTTAAAGACCAGCCTACTGGCTGGAGCAATCTCATTAAGCTTTATGATGCTCCCATGGACCATACGGGCATCAGAGGAAGCCATAAAGACTGTTCCACAGGAGTATCGTGCTGCAAGCCTAGCCCTAGGGGCTACCAAATGGCAGACTATTATCAACGTTGTAATACCTGCAGCCATGCCGGGGATACTGACTGGTGTCTTATTGGGGGTTGGTAAAGCCATGGGAGAGACTGCTGTTGTATGGTTAACAGCGGGTTCGGGGCTTGAGGCGTTCGTACCGAGAACCCTCAGCAGCCCAACAGGGAGCTTGCCGATGTATATCTATCTATTAGCAACTCAGGCGCATACCGCGGAGGGGCTTCAGCGAGCCTTTGGTGCGAGCCTTGTTTTATTAATCATGTTTCTTGGGGTCAGCGTCTCGGCGTTGATGGCGAGAAACTACTATTTGAGGAAGTTGGGAAATTGAGCACATATCAAATAAATGAAGAAGTAATGCGGTTTACACCCAAAATGGCCCAAGATAAGGTGGTCTTCAGAGACTTCAACCTATGGTATGGAGAAAAACACGCATTAAAAGACATAAACATAGCAGTCAAGAGCAACATCGTTACTGCCTTCATGGGCCCCAGTGGATGCGGCAAGAGCAGCCTTCTGAGGGGCATAAACAGGATGAATGATATTATACCTGTTGCACGGAGCACGGGCAAGGTCGTGATTGACGGCCAGGATGTCTTGGACCCGGCTATGAATGTGTACGAGTTGAGGAAACGCGTTGGAATGGTCTTCCAGAGACCTAACCCTTTCCCAATGAGCATATACGATAACATAGCATACGCGCCTCTCCTCCATGAGGCAGCTGAGGACGAGGAGCTGGATAAGATAGTAGAGGAAAGCCTGCGTGGAGCTGCCCTCTGGGATGAGGTTAAAGATAGGCTCGATGATAACGCGTTTAGCCTGAGTGGAGGTCAGCAGCAGCGTCTCTGCATAGCTAGGGCGTTGAGCATCAGTCCAGACATTATTTTGATGGATGAGCCTTGCAGCGCCCTCGACCCTATTGCTACTATTAAGATAGAGGCGTTGATGCGTGAGTTGAAGGAGAAATATACCGTGGTACTAGTAACACATAATCTGCAGCAGGCGGCGCGGGTCAGTGAGATGACCGCGTTTATGTATATTGGTGAGATCATAGAGTTCGGGGCTACAAGAGACCTGTTCGAGAACCCGAGGGAGGAGCTCACTGAGAAGTATATTACAGGGAGGTTCGGATAAATGAGCAGACCATTAGACATTGGAATAAACCAGATCAAAGGGCTTCTCATAAAGATGGGAAAGATGGCGTTGAAAGCGACTAGGGAAGCCCTTGAGGACTTCCATAAACGGGAGGATAACTACGCCCAGACAAAGATGTGGAGCAACACCATCCAGATACTAGCCGAGGAGGTCGAGGACAGGGCAACAGAATTAATTGCACTTAATCAGCCGATGGCAAGTGATCTGCGTATTCTGAAGGCTTACATCAAGATCGCTTATGATTTGGAGAGATACGGCAGGTATGCCATGGATATCAGCGAGATCATTCACCTAATAGGAAAATGGGATGAGATCAGTGATGATGATCTAACTGTAAGAGAGCTGGGGGAAACAACGTTACAGGTAATGAAGATGAGCCTAGAGATGATAGAGACCATGAATGAGACCAAGATATTCGAGTTGAGTAAGGTTGAGACCATCACAGATGACCTGTACTTCGAGAATATGAGAAAACTAAGTGAATGCAGAGGAGACCCCAAAGGAATAGTGGCTAATCTACTTACCATAAGATACCTTGAGAGGCTCGCCGATCACGGCTCATACATAGCCGAGTCCATAAGTTACGCTGCCACAGGGAAACGCATATCCATCCGGTGAAATAATTGCGATTAGGGGTCTTCTCTGATATCCACTCCAATATCTTTGCATTGATCCAAGAGCCTGCTACACAGTAATAGAGCTAGACGAGACCATCAACGTAGAATTCAGGCGAGTTGAGTACCCTGTAGCCTCTGTAGCAGAGGAGGTTATCAAGGTGGGTCTGCCTAGAAGATTCGCAGAAGCACTCACCGCGGGAAATTAATTTTGTTTAAATAAACCCGTTCAACACCAGACCCAATGTACGATAAATCGAGACTAGACGAGAACTCAGAAGACGTCAAATACTATATTGAGTCTAGTAGAGAGAAGGCGCCCCAGTTCATGGAACGCTACGAGAGCTATGAATTGGAGAAAGAGATGGAGATCAAGCTCAAGTGCCACAGCCACAAGAACACAATCTACGCCTTCAGCGCAGAGTGGTGCCCAGACTGCTACAAACACATACCAGTCCTAGCCCACATACAAGAAAAAACAGGGTTAAAGACCAGAGTATTCGGACACCTCATGCGGGACGCGAAGAGCTCAAGCAGACGTTGGAGGATACCTCCAAGCCCCGAGGAAGTCGAATTGTTTGATCTGGTAAAGATACCTTCCATGTACATCATTGACAATGAGGGCAATAAGTTGGGGGAGATAATCGAGCACCCCCCAGAAGGAGTGACTCTGGAGAGAGCCGTCCTCAATATCCTCGAATCCTAACCAGTTTATTATTCGAGCCCGGGAAAGGTTACGAATACCTTTTTAAAAACAGCCAACGCAAATAGTGTAGGCAGGGAAATGAGAGTGTATCACTCGGACTGGACAAGCTCCTCCTAATGGAGGAAACAGATTCTAAATGCAACCCTAGCCAATACGCCAGCAAATCAACCTATATAGTGCTGAGCATAAAAGAGGCAAACAACAATGACAGATGAACCAAACAAGGAAATGGTAGTGACCCCCTGGGATGTCAGTGGACAGATAGACTATGATAAGCTAATAGAGCAGTTCGGAGTCTCACCCATGACCAAAGAGATAGAGGATAAGATCGCTGAGCATGCAGGCTTCAAACACCTGCAGCTTAGAAGAGGAGTATATCTAAGTCACAGGGACACAGATTGGTGGATTAAGGAATACGAGAAGGGAAACAAGGTAGGCTTGTACACTGGGCGAGGTCCCAGTGGACACGTTCACCTAGGGCACCTGCTCCCATGGTTCTTCTGCAAATATCTGCAGGATGCATTTGATGCTGATCTCTATTTCCAGATGACTGATGACGAAAAGTTCCTCCATAGGGATGATTTGACGCTGGAGGAGGCTATTGGGTTAACGTATGAGAACGCCTTGGATGTGATAGCGTGCGGATTGAACCCGGAGAAGACCCACATCTTCAGCGACACAGACCATATCAGCCACCTGTACAAGCTGGGAGTCAAGGTTGCGAAAAGGGTCACATTCAGCACGGTACGCGCAGTGTTTGGATTCACCAACAGCGATAACATTGGAGCCATCTGGCACCCAGCCCTCCAGATGATGGTGTGCTTCCTGCAGTCAGAGAGAGAAGGAAAAAACATACCATGCTTGATTCCAGCGGCCATAGACCAGGACCCTTACTGGAGGATAACCAGAGACATCGCCGAGAAGATGGGGTACTACAAGCCCGCACAGATACACGCCAAGTTCCTACCAGGGCTAGCAGAGGGGGGAAAGATGAGTGCAAGCCAACCAGACACAGCCATATTCACCACGGATAAACCAAAGAAGGCAGCAAAAAAGGTGATGAGAGCCTTCACCGGAGGTAGGGACACGGTTGAGGAGCAACGAGAGAAAGGTGGGCGACCTGAAGTATGCAATGTCTATGCTTACTATTACTTCCTCTTCGAGGAGAACGATGCGGCTCTGGTGGATCGAGAACTGATGTGCAAACAGGGCAAGATACTCTGCGGTGAGTGCAAGAAGGAGCTAGCCAACCGAGTGTCGGTTTTCTTGACGGATTTCCAGAAAAAACGTGAAGAAGCCCGAGAAGTACTGGACCAGTTCCTCATCAAGCCCATGAAGTGAGTTTTGAAGCTTTATTGTGGCGATGAAGGCTAATTTGGGAAGCGTGGGGAGGAGGTGGGAATAAGATATTTCCCTCTCCAAAGCATTTTCTCTTTATGAGCATCGTAAGAAGACTCAGCCAATTATCTGAGACGCCACATCCATTCCTGAAGAAAGTCGGAATGCGGACATTATACTCAGAGAAAGAGGATGGAGGGGACATAACTTGCTTTGTGGTCAGGTGCAATGTGGGCGCTGAGATAGAGGAACATGTTCACCCAGAAGAAGCCGATATAATCTATGTACTACAGGGAAGAGCAACAATGTGGATAGAAGACAGAGGCAACTTCACCCTTGAGCCCGGGGTCTTCGTAGTGGTCCCAAAAGGCGTCAAGCATAGGACCTATGATGTATTGGAGGAGCTCCTAATCTACGATGTCTTCTCGCCGCCAATGTTCTAGACTAATGGGCGATCCAGCCCCTAGGTTTAGAAACCTTAAAGGAAGCCTAAACAAATCTTCTCTTGTTATGTCGAGTTTGAAAGAGAATTATGAGAAGCTTCTTGCCCACAACAAGGAGCTTGCAGTTGTAGGAAGCGCGAGTTCTATTCTTTACTGGGATATGGAGACCAAGATGCCTCCACGGGGTGTGGAGTTGAAGAGCCAGCAGCTGGCCTTCCTCCAGAAGATATCACATCAGATGCTTACCAGCCCAGAGAGCGACAAGGTGTTGAAATCCATCGAGAGCCACAAGGACTATGATGGATTGAGTCAGGTGGAAAAGCGGAATGTCTACTTGGCACGTAAATTGTATGATGAGGCAACCAAGCTTCCAGAAGAGCTTGTGGTGGAAATCTCCAAGCAGCAGACGGTTGGCGTGAATGTCTGGAAGAAGGCGAAAGCAGCGAAGGATTGGAAGATGTTCAAGCCCGAGTTGGTGAAGATCAAAGAGTTAACAGAGAAGAAAGCGGAGCTATTGATGGATATCAAAGGTGCCAAGAATCCTTATGATGCATTGATCGATGACTTTGAGCCCAAGATGACCGCGGATCATATCACCCGGATATTTGATGAGATGAAGTCTGGGTTGAAGAAGGTCTTGGACAGGGTTCTTGCTGAGGATAAGCCTGATGTCTCTTTTCTTGAACGTCCTGTGCCTGTTGGTGTTCAGGAGAAGATAGGGGAGAGTATCGCTGATTTTATCCTGTATGATATTAAGTCGGATAAGGCTGGTGGTAGGATCGATACTACTGAGCATCCTTTCACTACGGGTTACTATACTGATATGAGGATCACCACCCATTATCATGAGAACATGTTCATGAGCAGCATCTACAGCATACTCCACGAGGGAGGACACGCCCTCTACGAGCAGGGACTGCCCATGAAGTGGATGTATCAGCCACTTGGGTACAGCACCAGTTATGGGGTTCATGAGTCTATGAGCAGGTTCATCGAGAACATGGTGGGCAAGAGCCCAGAGTTCTGGAAATATTATATGCCTGTTTTCACAAAGCTCACAGGTGACATATTCAAGGATATAGGCAAGGATAAGCTGTTGAAGGCAGCCAACTATGTGACCCCAAGCAAGATCAGGATCGAGGCTGATGAGGTTACCTATGGGCTGCATATTGTGATCCGGTTTGAGATAGAGCGTGACCTGTTCAGTGGCAAGCTGAGTGTCGATGAGCTTCCAGAGGCGTGGAATAGCAAGTACAGTGATTATCTTGGTGTTGAGATAGAGGATGACTCGGAGGGTGTTATGCAGGATACGCACTGGGCGGGTGGATCCTTTGGTTATTTCCCGAGTTATGCTCTTGGGAATATTTATGATGGGGTCTGGTTGACCAAGCTGGATAAGGACTTGCCTGACTGGAGGCAGCAGATAGCGGGTGGATCATTTAAGGATACCAAGGATTGGCTTACCGAGAACGTGTATAGCTATGCGAATCTCTATGACCCAGAGGATCTTGTGAAACATGTGACGGGCAAGGGTCTCGTGGTGAAGCCCTTCATTGATTATCTTGAGGATAAGTTCAGCCGTATTTACGGCTAATGCCCCTTTTTGGGGTCCGCTGCTGGGTATTCGGTGCCTTTTTTTCTTTATGAGTTTGTGTGATTTAGTGTTAATGGGTGTTATAGGGTTAAATGTCAGGGTTTGTCTGGTATTCTTGTGACGTATCTTTATCTGAGGTATAAGTGGGGTGCGGGTCATGACATGGATCTGATGCAGGCAGAGTTGTCTGAGAGATTCCATGTGGGGCTCAGGGATTTCCCGGGAAACGATGTCGAGGTCTCCTTGTTCAAGGATGACCGGGTGGAGCTTATTATCACAGCGGATAGGATGAGGGTTCATGCTAATGCTCACCGAGCTATTTTGAGCCAGATAGAGGAAGGAGCCTTCACAAAACATGATATGGAGCTCAGGGAGTTTGTTCTAGAGAAGTATCCCCGTAGCAGACCTACGCCTTTCCCTTGGAGCTTTAGTTATGAGCCGGAGTTCCAGACTGAGGAATAGGGTTTAATTATTATTTCAGTAAGGCGCAGATTCCCCGTATGAGTCTCCCAGAAGAGCTTCGAAGCCTGTATTATAAGCAGAAGTACCGGATTGTAGGTGATCATAGCGCGGTCAAGACCTGTCACTGGGTTAGCCGTAGCTTGAACACGGGTGGAGAGGAGAATTGTTACAAGAACAGGTTCTATGGTATTCCTACTCATCGCTGTATTCAGATGACTCCCAGTCTGGGGCATTGTACCCAGAGCTGTTTATTTTGCTGGAGGGCTACGCCTGAGACTCTTGGGGTGGGGTGGGAGCAGACAAAGATGATAGAGGACCCTATGGACCCGGATAGTATTATTGATGGGTGTCTTGAGGCTCACAGGAAGTTATTGTATGGGTTCGGTGGGAATCCAAGGGTTGATCCTGAGATGTATGAGGAGGCTCTTGATCCTGTTCATGCGGCGATCAGTCTTGAGGGGGAGCCGACGCTTTACCCGTTGCTGGGTGAGTTGGTGGAGGCTTACAAGGATCGTGGGTTTAAATCTGTCTTCATTGTGACTAACGGTACCAAACCTGAGGTGCTTGAGAATCTGTGCTGTGAGCCTACACAGCTCTATGTGAGCCTCTGTGCTCCAGATAAGGAGACTTATGAGAAGACTTGTAGACCCATGGTTTCTGGTGGCTGGGAGAAGTTGCTTGAGACTATTGAGCTTCTTGATAGTTTTAGTTGCCCCACGGTGCTACGGCATACGTTGATTCCCCGTTTGAATATGCATAGCCCAGAGAAGTATGGTAAGTTGGCTGAGCTTGGTAATGCAACATATATGGAGCCCAAGGCGGCTATGAGTGTGGGTGCTGCACGTGAGAGGTTTAGTTATGAGGAGATGGCGTGGTTCCACCAGATACAGGAGTTCGCTGCTGAGATCGCTGATTCTTGCAGTTATAATGTGGTGGATGAGCACGAGTATAGCAACATTGTCTTGTTGAGTAGGCTTGATAAACCCATAAGATTATACTAACCATTATTAACAACGATAGGTGTATGGATTCAATATGATCGATAAAATTGGGTTAAAGACCACGATAAAGGAACTGGTTGCCTATAGGAAGATCGAGCCTGGTGCCAACGATGTAATTGAGTGTGCCAAGCTGAGCGGGGAGCTGCATAAATTAGGTGCCAGACCAGGTGACCCTAACATGGTGCTCTATTATGACCCTAAAGATAACTCGGGGTGTCGCAGAGAGGTTCTGATACCCATTAATAAAGAGGTGGAGGGGATCGATACCAAGATGATGCCCGTGATGAAGGTGGCTTTCTTGGTTTTTATTGGCACTGATCAGCCGGTTGAGTATTATTATGAGGCGTTGTACAAGTATATCGATGCAGAGGGGTTGAAGCCTGCGAGTGCTATGTGTAGCGTTGAGGCAGTGTATCAGCCTCATGAGTTTAACCTGAGCTATGGTTCGTTTATTGATGAGGATAATGCGGAGCATTGGCGTACCGAGATTATGATTCCTGTTGAGGAGTAAACCCTTTAAATTACTCCTGTATTCAACAGTGTTGCGCGTTCGTGGTATAGTGGTAGAATATTAGCCTTCCAAGCTAATGACCCGGGTTCAAATCCCGGCGGACGCACCAATATTTTACTTGTTTCATGTAACAAGTATATTGAATTTCCCGTAGTATAACAAATGACTATTCTATATAATATGCTTTTTAGATTTCAAAGTTCAAGTTAGTATTTTCAAAATTTATTCACAATACCTTAAAATCTAAAAAATTAGTAATAAAAGAGAAACATGCAACTGCCCTTTTTCCTAGTTTCTATCATTGTATATGCTAGTGGACTAGCTTTCCTATCAGGTGCTTTCTCACTGAATCACCTAATGGAGGATTTCCCCAACTTTTCACAAGCGGGAATAATAGCCACGGGCATAGTCTTCAACTATTATGTCTCAACACAGCTACATTTTTCACCATACACAGGAACAATCATGGCTTTCTTGATAGGTGGATTCCTCGGAGTCATAATACATGAATTATTTAGAGTTTTAAAAATGAGAGGTCGAGACAGTGTTCAGCTGACCTTAGCCTCCTTTGGAGGTATGATCGTCTTAACCAATCTAATCAA
>CAZZFH010000024.1:0-13787 GCA_964653295.1 uncultured Candidatus Bathyarchaeia archaeon
TATGCCATTCGCCCCAGTTCCCATAAGTACGTATTTCAATGTATCCTATTCGTGAATCATCATTATATCTTTCGCCTAACACTTTCATTAAAGTATCTACTCTGGCAAGGAAATCTGCATCATTCCAATCGGGTACCCAGCAAGATTTTGCGGTACTATACCACGAAGTCATTACATTATCGAGATAAGCCGGGTAACTTCGTGTTGTTCCGCTTACAACACACCTTACACCAAAGGAAAATTTGCCTTTACCATCAGGATCAGCAGCAGCTGCTGCAGCATCAGCAGCATCAACAGCAGCGTTAGCAGCATCAACAGCAGCGTTAGCAGCAGAAACAGCCGCATCAACAGCAGCAGTATCCCTGCTGCCAGTGTCTGCTCTCGTGCCTGTAGTTGTATCAGGTCTAGTTTCTTGTGGAACCAGTTCAACTCCATCTGTTACCTGCATATGGGTTATAGTAGGCTCTTGTATTGGGGTAGGCTCTTCTAGTTTATAGTAACTCTTGGACCATCCATAGCGCCTAGTTTCGGATTTGGGTTTTGTGATAAATAAAGTGAAGGCGCCGAAGCTTGCTGAGGTTGAGGCTGGGAGACCTCTGGTTACTAGTTCATCCCTCAGCCATGGCTCTTCCACCACGGAGCTCCATCCACCGTTCTCCCTGATGCCTCCATCATCGCCAAGACATATAGTTGTGTAGAGACTGTATGCTACAGCTAGGAGAAGCATGGATATTATGGGAGCGGTCTCGCTTTTGTTTCTCCGATAAATATAGATTGCCCCCGCGCAGGTTAGGAGTATGAATACAAGCATGGCTGTCGTGCTGGGCTCGTAGAAGATCATATACGCGTATCCTATGCTGGTACCAAGGATACCTACCACGGGCTTCGATGGTGGGGGGAATCCGGTGGCTTCTTTGGTGATTGCCTTGGAAATATCTCTTGACAGATACTGGATCCCTATTACTAGGAGGCTTTTCTCCTGTGCGACAAGCCACGTGAGGCTCATTAATAGCATCATCACGCTGCTTGGCCCCGTCAGCAGGGTTAACCCCAGTAAGAAGCTCAGGGATATCCCAGCCATAAGGTAAGCGAATGATTCGACACCAGTCTCGACAAGCGACCTTGCTATCCATACTGGAGTTGATGCTATTTGCTTCACTGTCCCTATTGCTCCCTGGCTTCGGATGGAGGCTATTATCCACCAGAATAGGTAGCTGGCGAGGAAATAGAAGAGCATAACACGTGGACTGGTTTCCTGACCATCGACAAATATCAACGCAGTTACCACAGGGTTATTGCCAGGGCTCCAGCCATCATTCACCCATCCAATCAGGTAGAAGTGAATAAGATTAGCTGCGATAAACGAAATAACTATCTGGGCTATGCTGTTTCGGATTATCTGTGGGATTGAAGCTATCATTGCTTTTGCTATGCTTATGAAAAATTGAAGCGAGTTTTCTGGTGGATTCTGAACATTCTCCATCTAAAAACACTATATTAGCTAGTATATTTACTATATTTTAGACCTTGCACCCTATAAGCGGATGCTTCTGGTAGATAGGTAGACCCCAGCCATGAAGTGTATCATTAGTATACTATCCGTGAACAATTTCTAAGAACGTGAGAATTGTTTCACTCACTGATCTCGGTGAGTACTGTTAAAAGCCACGCCCAGATACTGTATTCCTTAAACTCAGAATCCGATAAATTATTTTGAAGAATTTCCCACATTTTCTCAGCGTCAGACTTTTCAGCATCATCGAGTTTTTGCAGTTCAACAACGGGGATCTTTTTCATCAATTTTAGTATTTGCTGTCTAATCAGCTGCGTGCTGGCCCTGATATAATACTCATTTTGTTCGTCTGTAAATTCCATAATATTCAATATGCTTCTAGTAAAAAAACCTCTCAGGAAACACCATTAAGGAACCACAGGTAAAGACCGGGATTCATCGACTCAGATATAATGCACCTGAGCCGTCTTATACCCATGAGATGGAGCAGAGAACAGGCATGGGAATGGTATGAAGCCCAGCCATGACTTGTGGGATGCAACTTCACCCCAAGCACCGCCATAAACCAACTCGAGATGTGGCAAGGAGAGATTGCGCACGGTTAAATCAATATAAACCCTGACTCTTTTCAATGCAGATAGTTTTACATTACTGATCCATATATTATAATAGGGAAATTCTTGAATGACTCAACTCTAAGCGAAGAAGAGTACAATTTTCTTCTAGAACATATAGAGTCTCCTGAAAACCTAAAAATCCAATTCAGCAAATTAGGTTTAATCTATAATAATAATGAAAATATAATCAATAAACAAGGATTCCAATACTTAGAGAATATACTACATAGACTTGAAGAGAAAGATTATCTCAAGAAAACAGAAACAAATTATAACATATTCTGCCCCAAATGCAATTTTCCCAACGTTTATTCATTATACACTTGCCCCACATGTTATACCTCTCACCTACAGCAAGTCACTATAATCCAACACCCATTCTGTGGGTTTACTGGACCCAAAAGTGATTTCCACAAGGAAAATACGCTAAAATGTCCCGGCTGTAACACAACAATAAATAACCAAACCACAGATCCTGAAGCCAGTGATATACATTCATATAAAATAATAGGATTTCACTTTGAATGCGATAAGAAACACAGATTTAATCGTCCAGAAATATCTCATCTCTGCCCAAACTGTCAAGCCAAATTTAATTTCAGAGAATCAAATTATAGAGCCATCCATAACTACACATTCACAGAGAAAGCATACAAATTACTACACAAAGACACCCAAATCGAACCAATTTTAGAGAAAATAAAAAACTCTCTAACACAACATGGTTTCTCCACAACAATAAATGATAAAATAGCGGGATACTCGAGCAGTACCCATCACTTTTCATTGACTGGAAAAAAGAATAATACTGTAATATTATTTGAGGTCTCAAAACAAGGAACCAACGATGAGTTAACGATGCTATTAGGTAAGAAAATGGATATCGAGAATAGCATAGCTATTTTCATAGATACTATAGGGAAAAATGAATTAGAATCATTGGGTCAAGTCTACAGAATAAATATCGTTAATATAAAAAATGAAAAATGGTTGACTAAATTGGAAAATTGGTTAACCGAGTTTTTTATGAGTCAAAAGATATCAGTAGGTATTGAGGGAAGATGAACACTAAAGATAGAAGAGTATGTTTTTCACCAGAAGGCTTTGGTAGGTTTCTATCAGTCTTAAACAGAAGATTTGGTTCAGCAGGAGACTCTATACTATATTCTATGGCTAGAGAATTTGGTATATATGATACAAAGCAGATGCTTGCATTATTAAAATCGGATTCTTCTATTAATAATGAAGCATCAATCGTCTCAGAGCTTTTAGACTCAATCACTTCTTTTGGATGGGGCCAATACAAGATCGGTAAATTTGATCTATTAGAGGGGGAGATAGAGATTATAGTTAAAGATAATCCGACCCTGGTAAATTGTAATAAGACAAACTCATCTCAATGTTTCTTTGTCAAAGGCGTCCTCTCAGGCATTATAAAAGAAGCCACAGAGATTGAGTTCCATCCATCAAAACACATCTGCCAAGATGATAACAATACATGTCAGTTTAGTTTCACAAGATAAACTTTTCAATATTAATTAAAAAAACAATTCTGGTTTTATATAAAATATATAAAAACCGTAAACCTCTGAAAACAGACATTATCACATTCCACAACTACCACCCACCCGACGCCAAGATCTGGCCCAACACAAACATAACAACCAACATAACACACCCAAACCTAGAGATTAAATAAAATTGGTACCAATTAATAAAGCGAATAGTAGTACTGATATCCACTCGGGCAACACAAATTTAACCCAACGCAACCATGAGAGCCAGCAACGATTAAACCAAATATAACTCCCTGATGGCCTCATTAACCAAGCCTCGAATAGACACTCCGATCTCACCCATCTCCCCAACTATCAGGTCTTTTAAAATGGTACAAATCTTATCCAATCTAATAACAGAGGAAACCTTCAATCCAGTGAAGCTAAACTCAGGGTGATCCATGCTCACCAAGACGCCGCCACGAAAAGATAGAGCCTGTACCCTCGAGGATATAAAGGCTACAACAACATCCTGATCTCCCTCATACAAAACAAGAGCAGGGCGAAGTTTCACTGTAGTTAAATCAGTGAAAGGAAAGGGAACAAGAACTATTTTTCCCTTCAAGCAGACCTACTCTTAATGTCATCCACAGTATACAGGTCAGGTTCATCAGAGAGAAAACCCCTCAAAGAGGACTCGGATAACCTCATAGCCGCCAAGGTTTCCTTTCGATCCATTAACAAATCTAACTTCTTATCCACTAATGAAAGAAGGTCCTTAATCTCACGAAGCTCCGACTCCATCTCCATCATTCAAGAATCAAATAGCAACCTATATAAGGTCTTCACAGTAGGCGTGAAATACCCCAATAAGAAAAAAGCTTCTCGTAGTCAAATTACACAAATATACTAGCTTCAAAACATGCACCATTTGATGGAACGCAGCCAATGGCAACAAAACCCACATCACAGACGCAGTAATAGCAGACTTCCCCCACAACATCACCAACCCAAAAGGCACCAAAATATGGCCAAACACCCACAAAGAAACCAACAATACAAAACCCAACCAAAAAATACGATAAATGGCCACCATATCAATCATCTATTATTACCCAAAACAATATTATACAGCCCCAACAAACGATCACATACATGTCAAGCACCGAGATGAAACAAGTACTAGAAGAAATAAACCAAATAAACATCAAACTCGAACAAATCCAACAACTCATCGAGGAAAAACTAGTAGAAATAGACAACCCAGAAAACGACGAGATCCAAGCCATAAAAGACTATATGAAAAACAAAAACCCCGAATACATCCCACTAGAGGAAACCCTCAAGGAGGGTTAACCCTCTGACACCATACCGCATCCTACTAGAAAAGAAAGCACACAAAGACACCCAGAAACTAGACAAGAACCAAAGAGAACACGTAAACGAAACCCTGCTCAAGCTAAGAGACAAAGGATTCACAAAGGAACTCGATATTAAAAAGCTACAAGGATACAAAAACCACTATAGAATCCGTGTTGGTAAAATCAGGATACTATTCGAACTCAAACCAGAAAAAACAATAATCGTATATGCGGTACTCCCCAGAAAAACAGCATACAAAAAATAAACAACCAAATCACCAACAGCGTAACTCGAGATAACGCCAAATAGACAACAACATACCACAGGGCACCAAAATATGGCCCAACACCCACGTAACAATCAACAATACAAAACCCAACCAAGAAATCAGATAAATAGGCACCATATCAGCTTAGAGGATGCTCAACCAAGGTTCTAGGTTTGGTGCTTCATTGATGCATTACGCTCCGGAGTTGGATTGTTTTTTCCTAAAATGAAGGTGCCCGAATGTTCTCGCATCAGGATGACGTTTCTACAGCCAAAGCCATAGTCTTTAAAGCCCATCCTTTCTGCTCAGCGATTTTCCGCCTTCCGCTTCTTGTGCAGACACTCGCTCCCACTCGGGCAATACTCAACATGGACGCATGGGGTATAAACAAAGTCTTACCGGAATAGATCAAAAACCATCTTAATCAGAACCCTAGATGGATGATTATTGTGTCCTTCACCACAAGATACCCTAAACACGATTCCAGTCTATATTCTTAAGGTGACTAAGGTAATACTCGAGCAATAAATACCATGAATTGTACCCCTCACATTACAACCCGACAGAGAGATCATGATATTGTTTATCTAAGCGCTACCCACAAGCAATGCTATGTGGGATGAGACCAAACCCAAGTGGACCTACCTCTTCATCGCAACCTCACTAGCATTCTACATACTCCAGCTGGTATCCAACATCGAGGTATACCTGGCATACATACCAGCCTACACCATACCCCACCCATGGACCCCAATAACAGCCATATTCCTACACATCAACCTAGACCACCTACTCTACAACATGCTAGCCCTACTCATCTTCGGAACCATACTCGAAAAACAAATAGGCAACCAAACATTCTTCGCCCTCTTCATAACCTCAGGAATCATCGGGAACCTAGGCTACCTACTCACAGCCAACAACCCCATGATCCCCGTAATCGGAGCAAGCGGAGCCATCTACGGAATAATGGGCACCCTAGCAATCCTAGAACCATACAGACGCGTCTACCTCTACGGACTAATGCCCCTACCCATGGCGGCTGCAGCCATACTCTGGGCACTAGGCGACATAATGGGACTCTTCACGCCATCAAACATAGCCCACGGAGCCCACCTAGCAGGGATGCTCGTAGGCATAATTACGGGACTCCAACTCAAAAACAGACAAAGAATAATCTATTAAAAGAGGCTAAATAACCAAACACAATACACATTGCAGGAGTTAATTTGTATGCTTTATGAATGGAGAATATACACAGCCACCCCCGGAAGGATGAACGCCCTAAACGAAGACTACCACAACCTAAGCATAATCACATGAAGCCCCAAATAAAACAAGCACAATAAATACAACCAAAGAAACAATACACAAAGAGGAAAAACCATGACCGTAACCATCCCCGAGACAAGCATCGACCTCATCATAGACAAACTCGACCAAGTCAAACTCGAACTAATGAGACTCAGAGCCACACTCATCCCCGAGGAGGAGCCCACCCCAGAGCTGAAAAAAGCCATAGAAGAGGCGAGAAACGAATTCAAAGAAGGATCCACAGTAACCCTTGAAAAACTCATCAAAGAACTGGGCTGAGCCCATATGTTCCAGATAACCGTATCCAATAAAGCAACACGCTCAGCTAAACGACTCCCCAGACACTTTAAATCACGAATAATGGAACTGCTCCTGACACTAAGGGAGAATCCAACCCCAGCAGAAAACTATGACGTTAAGAAGCTCAAAGGTGAGAAAGACACCTTCAGGGTTAGACTCGGAGATATTAGAGTAGTCTACGAGATCGACTGGAACGAGAAAATCATCAAAATCCTCCTTATCGAACACCGCGGAAAAGCATACGCCACATAAAATCAGCTACAAACCATCTTGTGAACTACAACAGACTCAACCCTCATAACAAACGACAAACACTATGAACAACTAAA
Organism: uncultured Candidatus Bathyarchaeia archaeon; assembly: GCA_964653295.1. Taxonomy (GTDB): domain Archaea; phylum Thermoproteota; class Bathyarchaeia; order TCS64; family TCS64; genus RBG-16-57-9. Next base: position 7,200 of record CAZZFH010000024.1, read on the forward strand.
ACAAGAAAAAATAATCACCATATGGAGCATCAACGAAGCCCTAAACAAGCTTATACCCTAAAACTTGCCCACCGAGGACATCATATCCATAAGTATTCGTAAAACTGAGTAACTACAATATTGATGCCCATAAATATATCAAACCCCGGGAAAACAAACGAACGCACTCATCGCTCAAGGCTTTGAGGTGATGCTTGGTTTTAGGTGGTTGTCAGTAATGTATTATTCGCATCACCCTACGTGGGCACGCTTCCACACACTTCATACACCTTGTGCATCTAGCATCGTCTATGGTGGGAGGCTTCGTGTCCTTTATAGCGTTCTCTGGGCACGCGTACAAGCAATAAAAACATGCGGCACATTTACCAACTACCCCCAAATGAACAGACTTGTTGTACCTGTATTTCTCGACCTCACCCAAACCCAACAGGTTCTTACCTTCTCAAGAACAAGGCTCGTATGAATATATATTTGAATTATGTGTGTGCACCCGAACCCAGTAACTAAATGGATAGCCAGCGCTAATGTCCGTCGACAAAAATCAAGGCATTGATCACTGGGTTATTGCCTGGGCTCCAGCCATCGTTCACCCAGCCTATCAGGCAAAAGTGAATAAGATTAGCCACTACAAAAGAAACAACGATCTGTGTGATGCTGTTTCAGATTATTTGTGGGATAGAGGCTATCATCGCCTTCGCTACCTGAGTGAAGAAACCTATGGAGTTCTCTGACGGACCAGAAACAGTACCCAACTTAAAACACCATTAATAGTGTTCTTTTAACTCTATTTAGAAGCTTTCACCCTTCATGGCACGAGTACCTATTCCATGTTACATGAGGGAGGTTATTCCCTATCTTGGATAGATTAGCTCGGATCTAACCAGATCAATGGGCATGTCCTTGTGACAGCTTGTTTTGGTTTTCCTTTAATTATTTTATGCAACTTTGTGTTCAAAAATCATTCCCTTGAATCAAATTCTACTATATAGAAACCCTATTTTTTATTCATCCATGCAACATTCACATCGCTGTTCCTGATCACGGGTGCATCAAACAGGATACTAGTCTAAAATAATGTTCTTTTTTTCCTAATCATTCGCTTTTTTTCACACTATTTTATTATTTTTCATGATTTCCGACAAAAGAAACAATAAATGAATTGTCGTGAAAAAACGTAACTATTATAATCTACACCCTACCAGTAGTGTCTAGATAAAGCACAGCCACTAAATCTAGGGGAGACTCGGGGGAGGAAGTCATCATCATTTGATACCATAGTCATCCGTATGCATCCATCACGGGCGCTATGATTCTCCTTAGGCTGTATACTCGGAAGTGAGAGAATGAAATATGTAAGAAAGCGAGACGGAAAACTGGCGGAATTTGATAAGACCCGCATAGAGAACGCTATAGGTAAGGCAATGAGGGCGGTTGGAGAGGGAAACAAGGAGACCGCCACTGGTATCACACATATTGTATTAGGTGAACTTTATGAGCAGTTTGGGGATGATGGGTGCCCCACAGTAGAGGAAATACAGGACATCGTAGAGGAATCAATAATCAAGGCAGGCTACGCGAGAACAGCCAAAGCATACATTCTGTACCGGGCTAAACAGATAGAGCTACGGGAGTTGGCGGCTGGGCTTAGTAGCGATGATATGGTTGAAAAGTATCTGATGCTGGATGACTGGAGGATCAGGGAAAACAGTAACATGAGCTACAGCTTACAGGGCTTGAACAATTATATCTCAAGCAACGTAATCAGCCGCTACTGGACCAACAGAATCTATCCCCAGATCGTCAGGGAAGCCCACAACAGTGGGGACCTACACATTCACGACCTAGCTGTACTCGGACCATACTGCGTAGGCTGGGACCTACCGGATTTGTTGCTTTCTGGATTCAAAGGTGTAAGTGGTAAGATATCTAGCACACCGGCAAAACACTTCAGAACAGCCCTAGGGCAGATTGTGAACTTTTTCTATACGCTGCAAGGTGAGGCAGCTGGGGCTCAGGCGTTCAGCAACTTTGACTCTTATCTTGCGCCTTTCATCAGGTATGATGGGTTGAGTGAGCGAGAGGTTAAACAGGCTTTCCAAGAGTTCCTGTTCAACATCAATGTCCCTACACGGGTTGGATTCCAGACCCCATTCACAAACATCACCATGGATATGAACGTACCAAAGTTCCTCAAAGAAGAACTAGTTGTGCTTGGAGGAAAGATCCATCAGGATACTTATGGTGATTTCCAAGACGAGATGGACTTGTTCAACTCCTGTTTCGCTGAGACCATGAGCGAGGGCGATGCATCTGGAAGGGTATTCACTTTCCCGATCCCAACCTATAGCCTGACCAAGGACTTTGACTGGGACAGCCCTGTTTCACAGAAAGTATTTGAGATGACCGCCAAGTATGGTATCCCCTATTTTAGCAACTTCATTAACAGCGACATGAGCCCCGAGGATGTCAGAAGCATGTGCTGTAGACTTAGGATCGATAACCGGGAACTCAGAAAACGGGGCGGTGGCTTATTCGGGGCAAACCCATTGACGGGAAGCATCGGCGTAGTCACATTGAACCTACCGCGAATAGGATACACGACCAAGTCTGAGGAGGCTTTCCTAGAGCGAGTATCAGCGCTGATGGATATAGCGAGGGATAGTCTTGAGATCAAGAGGAAGACCGTTGAGAAGCTCAGTGATAACGGATTGTACCCGTATAGCTCCTTCTATCTGCGCCATGTGAAAGAGGCGTATGGTAGCTACTGGAAAAACCACTTCAGTACTATTGGCTTGGTGGGTATGAACGAGGCTATACTAAACTTAATGGGCTCAAACATCAACACCCTAGAAGGGCACAGCTTCGCCAAACGAGTACTACTTCACATGAGGGAAAAACTCAGAGACTATCAAGAGGAAACAGATAACATCTACAACCTAGAAGCCTCACCAGCTGAAGGTACCAGCTACAGACTTGCTAGAATTGACAAGAAACGCTATGGTAATATCAAAGTAGCCAATGAGAACCTGCTTCTCCCCGGTGTGGAGCCTTTCTATACTAATAGTAGCCAGATGCCTGTGGATGCTAGTTCAGATCTGTTTGATGTCTTGGAGCACCAGAACACATTACAGCCACTATACACCGGTGGTACAGTGTTCCACACGTTCCTCGGTGAACGAGTACACTCATGGAAAGCCGCAGCGAACCTGATACGCAAGATAGCGGAGAATACAAACATCCCATACTTCACACTGACACCCACCTTCAGCATATGCCCCACCCACGGATATATCTCGGGTGAGAACTATAGCTGCCCAACCTGTGGCTCAGAGTGCGAGGTCTACAGCAGAGTAGTCGGCTACATGCGCCCGGTGAAGCAGTGGAACGACGGAAAACAGGCAGAGTACAACATCAGAAAGACCTTCGATGTCGCGGCTCCCCTCATTGAGGGATACGACGATTGAGATTCGCTGGACTCCAGAAGACCAGCCTCATTGACTACCCGGACAGGGTAGCATCGGTTCTTTTTACGTCTGGATGTAATCTCAGGTGCCCTTATTGCCATAATGGTGAACTGGTCCACAGCTACACTGGTCCTTTCCTAGAGGAGGAAGAGGTACTGCAGACCCTGATCGAGCGCAAGCGCTATGTTGACTCAGTTGTTGTAACTGGGGGAGAGCCAACGATACACAATGAACTACCCGGATTCCTAGCTAGGCTAAAGGAAAACGGGTTCAATGTGAAGCTGGATACTAATGGTTTTAACCCGGATGCTCTACGGGCTTGTTTACCCTGTGTTGATTACATCGCGATGGATGTCAAGACCTCTCCTGAACGATATCAGGATCTTGGCGATGAGGATGTTTCACTTCTTGTTGATAGCATTAGGGTCATCATGGATAGTGGAGTGGATTATGAGTTTAGATGCACAGTGGTACCGGGTTTTGTCGACGCTGAGACCATCAAAGAGATGGGTGAACTGGTTAAAGGTGCTAAACGTTTCGTGTTTCAGCAGTACCGCCCAGAGAAAACACTCGATCCATCATATATTGATATTAAACCGTACTCGGATGAATACATCAAAGAACTAGAAGAAATAATGCAAGACTATGTGGAAGAGGTTATCCTCAAAATATAATACACATCAAACAGGAAGGGGGGTAGAGCACTAAAAGAGTCTACCCGAAACAAGCCCTGAAACAGCTTTATTTCAGAACCTTTTTGAAGACTCGTAGATCGTTTGCTCCTAGAATCTTTTCTATATCTTGGTCTGAGTATCCTCGTGAGATCATTCCCTCTGTGAGACTTGGGAAACATGTTACATCGTGGAGCCCGGGGAACCCGCAGCCACCATCCAGATCAGATCCAACACCAACATGATCAGCGCCCACGAGGTTTACCGCGTGATCCAGATGATCCAACCAGTCCTCTATTGTCACCTTTTTCACCGCTTCCCGGTTGAAACCCACGCCTTCCTTGATGAAGCCCCCGCAGAAACTCAGGTTGATCACCCCACCGTTCTCGGCTAGTGCCCTGATCTGATCATCAGTCAGGTTCCTGTGGTGGCTGCATAAGGCCTTGCAGTTGCTATGGGTAGCCAAGACAGGAGCCTCGGTGATTTCTATTACGTCCCAGAAGCCCTTCTCATTAAGGTGGCTGATATCCACTACCATACCCAGCTGGTTCATCTCAGTGACAACCTCCCGCCCAAACGGAGTGAGATGCGAGCCACTATCCGCCCCAGAACCATCCCCCAGTATGTTCCGTGGGAAATGGGTCAATGTGAGGCTTCTTACCCCGAGCCTGTAGATGGTTCGAAGGCTCTCTATCTTACCCTCCAGAGGTTCACCGCCTTCTACGGTTATCACGGCAGCGATCTTGCCGTCCTTGACTGCATTCATGATCTCGTTATAGCTGGTGGCTATAGCTATGGTGTCGCTGTTTTGTTCTACTTCTCTCTGGAACTTGTCAAGCATCTGTATGAGCCTGAGCAGCCGCGACGAGTACTGGGGGCTGACGTACATGGCGAAGAGCATGCAGTCAACCCCACCCAGCTTTATCCTTGGGATATCGATCTGGCCATGCTCCGACTTTTCTCCCAGAGTTCGCCTAATCGGCAGTGCCTCTGTGTCTGATGTGATGAATGGGGGAGAATCCATCAGGTGAAGTATAGTATCGTTATGGGTATCAATTATCGTCGAGGATGAGTGGATCTTTCTAGCCCTCTCAACCTGTTCTTGTGTTAGGTTAAACATGGATCCAGTACGACTTTTGGGGATATGAGGTTTTACTCGTATATGAAACGAGCCTAGACACACGAGTCTGTACCACCAAGATACAGACCAATGCTTATACAGCGGTCTTCATCAGTAATTCTTTGCCTGGATGGGAGCGAGCCAAGCACAAAAGAAGCAAAAAAGCGTGGATCGCAGAGCCAAGAAGATGAGCTTCAAGGCAGGAATAGGCTGTGGCTTATACCATGTCGCATCCCGCGGCGAGACCACCCGGGCACCATTTTTCTACAACCATATCAGTATGTCTAAATCGTTAACTAGCGAATAAGGCTACTATATTGTGGTGATTAGTTGCCATCAGCACTCAAAGGTCTAAAGATAATCGACCTCACACAGCATCTCGCTGGACCCTTCTGTACAATGCTCTTAGCAGACATGGGAGCAGAAGTCATAAAGATAGAGCCAGAGTGGGGAGACGCATCTAGAACATCGCCCCAGTACCCCACCGTAGAGGAATACAATAGCTACTTTATGCATGTCAACCGAAACAAGAAAAGCATAGTTCTCGACTTGAAAAACCCCAAAGGGACAAAGATCCTGAAGGAGCTCGTTGAAGGATCAGATGTCGTTGTGGAGAATTTTCGAGCAGGAGTAATGGACCGACTTGACATAGGATATGAGGCTCTAAGATTGGTTAAACCTGATATTATCTATGCTTCTATCTCAGGGTTTGGACAGACCGGGCTATACGCGAAAAGACCATCCTTTGATATAATCGCTCAAGCCATGAGTGGCTGGATGTGGCTAAACAGCCGCGAGACCAGAGGAATGAACAGCGGGGCGTCTTTTGAGCCAAGTTGTCTCGCTGGGAGCCCCGGAGATACTGTGCCTGGTCTCTTCTGTGCCTTGAGCATACTTGCCGCGTTGCGGTATAGGGATGTGTCTGGGAAGGGTCAGAGGATCGATATCGCCCAGACCGATTCCTTGATGACATTATCAGGGTTGGGTTTTATCCGGACACTATACTCGGATTCGGATGCAGATGAGCGTGCTCAAAGACCCCCAACCAGGATACATGGGGTTTACCAGGCGAAGGATGGTTACATCGCTATTAGAGTCGTGGGAGAGAAAGCCGTCAATACCGTGGCCGAGACCCTTGGGGTTGAGCCAGAGCAGATCAATCCTTCCTCACCTTTCTTGCTTAATTGGTTTAAGGAGAGGACCCGTAGCGATATAGAGGAGATTCTCTCGGATAAGACCCCATGCGCCCCTGTCCTAACTGATAGGGAGGTGATCAATGACCCCAACGTAAAAGAAAGAGGGATGATCCTCGAAGCCCCACACCCAGATGGCT
>CAZZFH010000025.1:0-13642 GCA_964653295.1 uncultured Candidatus Bathyarchaeia archaeon
AACCCATAGATCTGGATGACAGTAAGCTCGTAGCAACATACACCAACGCAAGGTGTCACGGTGAGATTTACGAAACAGACGGTACCATCATGACCATCACTGGTGTCAACGATGACGGCGACAGCCTGTGTGAGACTGGTGAGAAGTTCAAGGTAGAGATAAACTTTACAGAGCTATCCAACACTGCTGTAGACCCAGCTCTGGGAACTCAGGACGAAGTCTATACACATCCATATGAAGAGTTCAGGATCGAGCTAAGACCCTCAGCCGGAGCAGTGCTATCTATCGAGCGCCAGCTACCAGCCGTATACAGCGAGGTAATGGTTATCGAGTAAGACCAAACCCTACCCCTATTTTAATTTCTTTTTTAATTATAATAAAAAAATTAGAGATTTTTTAGTCTCTCGCTTATGGCATTTATTGAGGCTACTTGGCTTCTTTTGGCGTATAATAGGCTTAGGAATAGGAGTATCCCGGGTCCTATCCATATTAGTATCTGGTTGAATGCGTGATGGAATGACTGGGTCTCTTCCATTAATAGCCATGAGATGGGTACTGTGCTTCCCTGTATTGTCCACCAGTTGCTGGGTGTGATACCGGTGGTCCACCATACGAGGTCGCAGGCTATGGGGATCATAAGTAGGACCAAGTGATAGAGCCAGAACATTAACCCCATATCATCATCGGTTGTGGTCAAGGGTAGTATTAGACATCCTATGTACCATGCTATGAGTGCGCTCATCTCGAGTACTTGATGATTTGCAGGTTGAACCCATATCTTGATGATTATTATTGGTGCTACAGCGAAAGGTATGAGGGATATGTAATTGAATCGACCGTTTTCAGGTTTCTCGGGTTTATTGGGCAGGATATTATCGTAGAAAAATGAAACTGCCATCAACCCTAAGACAATCCCGAAGCCCTTCATGGTTTTGATGAATAGGCTAAAGTAACCTACTACTGGGAGCCTGTTGATTACCCTGCCGATTACTCGGTCTTCTGGTACTTGAAATCCGTCTGGGAATGGGTTGTGGTCTCCCTTGGTCTGGTATATCCAGCCATTCACGGTCTCAACCCCGTCGATGGCTCTATGCACTATATATTCATCGGATATATCCGGTCTTAGAAAGACTAGGATATCCCCATCAGGCGGGGCTCCTATGGATACATCGTCGAAGTCGTTTATCGATTCTATGAATATGAAGTCGCCTACTCCTAGTGTGGGTACCATGCTTTGGCTGATTACCACCATCATTGGGTTTGAGGTTCCTAATGTGTTTCTTAGGATTAGTGTTCCTCCATAAAAAATTGCTATTAAGGCTACGAATGTTAATCCGTATCGTAGTATCTCCTTTTTGCTTTCATCCAATGCTATTATCTCACTCTTGTGGTTGAGGAGGCTGTTGCTCTATTCTTGGGTCCATCCATGCTGTTAGATCGAGGCAAATGTTGGGGTCCTGTGTTCCTCCTCTGAAGCATTTGTCTATCTCTGGGCAGATTAAGCATGGGCATCCTGCTACTGAGTCTAAGGTTACAGGTTCTCTCTTGAAAAAGAGTTTGTAGGTCCATCTTCCCTCGTTGAGTACCTTTTCTCTTATGACCTTGCCTTTTTCCTCGAATTTCTTTGCTAGTCTGCTGCCTTCTCGGCTGCTTACATCGAGGAGTTTCCATAGCTCAGACTGGAGTAGGCCTTCTTCTCCTGCCTCAAATACTAGTTTAAGTGCTTTCTGTTCTGTGTTTTCTTTTGATGGCATATTATTTTACCTCTAATCGTAATATATCAGATCAAAGTCTTGGAGTATCACGTGTAGCTTCTCGACGGCCTCCTTGACCATGTCCTCGTGTTTAGCGCCTGTGCATACGAGTTTTCCAGATGCGAACAGGAGCATTACTACTTTTGGTTCACCCATCCTGTATATTAGTCCTGGGAATTGCTCTGGCTCGTACATTACGTTTTCCATTATGTCTGCTGCGGTCTCTAGATCGATTTTTCCATGTAGGTTCGCGGATGCTACGATGTTCTGGATGACTATGCTAGGTTTTCCTAGGATGATTATGCCGTTATTTTTGAGTTCTCGTACTACCTTGTTGACTGCTCTTTTGGCCATCTTTTCGCTTTTTGCGCCTGTGCAGACCATCTTGCCTGAGCCGAATATGAGGGTAGCTGTTTTTGGGCGTTTGAGCCTGAATACTAGTCCTGGGAACTGCTTTGGTCTGTACTCTACGTTTCTGAATACCTTCATAATGGCGAGAAGGTCAATCTTCTGGTCTAGACTCGCTGAGGCTACCACGTTCTCGATGCTGATGCTTAGGTCCTTGTCTATCTCGTTACGTTTCAGGTCTTCGTCATCAAAGTCAAAGTCATCATCTAAGTCTTCTTCAAAGTCCATTTTCTTTTTTCACCTTATTCGGTCCAAGTTATAGTTTTTTTAGCGTCTCGAATGTATCCGACGTGATTAGGTCTTGTTTTATAATCTCTATTATTGGGAAGCTGCTCATGTTGGGCTCGGTTGATATTTTTTCATTGGTTCCGATCTCGCCGCTGTAACTGTTGTATGTGATGAAGCTTCCCTCTAGAGGGTCATCCTGTTTTACGAGGTACATGAAGACCTCGCTTAGTGTTCCCCCGATTACGAAGTAGATGTGTCCACTGTTTTCGAGGTGCTGGATGACGTTTGTCGCTGGAGAGCTTGCTACAAGCATAACTAAGTCTCTGATGGTTTTTAACTGGACAAACTTCATGTCTTTCCTATTGTATTCGTTTATCCGGGTATATAAACTATTTAAATGAAATTCGGAAATTGTTTTTTTCTTGAAACGTGTTTTTTGTTGGATGTTGGGGTCTTAAATAAGAATTCTGTGTTACCTTTGCATATGACGAAATTAATTTCTCCGGAAGAGTTCTATGGCTTTAAACCAGGTACTGATAGGAAGCTTGTCCGTTGGGATAAGGTTGTTGAGTATTTCTGGAAACTGGATGAGGCATCAGACTTGATCAAGGTGACTGAAGAAGGGAAAACCACCATGGGTAATCCTATGCTGGTAGCCTATATCTCGAGTCCTGATAATCTTGCTAATCTGGAAAAGATAAAGAAAGATACGTGGAGTATCAGCCACCCAGAGAATCTGGATGAATCTGAGGTAGAGCGGATCATAAAGGAAGGCAAGACCGTGGTGGCGATGACCATGAGCATCCACGCCAGTGAGGTTGGTGGTACTCAGGTGGTTAGCGACTTCGCATACAGGTTACTTACTAGCCAAGAGCCTTTGATTCAAAGGATCAGGGAAAATGTTGTGTTGGTTCTGTTCCCGTGCGCTAACCCTGATGGTCAGATCATGACTGTTGACTGGTATAACGAGTATCTTGGTACCGAGTTTGAGGGAGGCAGTATGCCTTGGCTCTACCACAAATATGTGGGACACGACAACAACAGGGATGCACTCACCCTTACACAAGTGGAGACCCAGATTATGAACCGGATCATTCTCAAGGAGTGGTTCCCCCAAGCATATATTGATCACCATCAGATGGGTCATTATGGTTCTAGGTTTTTCATTCCACCCAACAGTAACCCTGTGAATGAGGTAGCTGATCCCATGGTTTGGACCGAGCAGAAGCATTATGGCTCTCAGATGGCTATTCGGATGGCGTCGAAGGGGATAAGTGGGGTGGAGCAGGCTGCTGTTTTTCCCTCTGATTTTATGCCGGGCTTTAGTCTGGTTTTCCCGTGGTTCAATATCTGTGGTATGTTCACTGAGTCGGCTAGTGTCAAGGTAGCTACCCCTGTCTATGTGCATTATCATCAACTGCAGCCGCACCCGAGGGGGCGCCCAGAGTACAGGGCATCAGTAAACCTCAATGACCCGTGGAAGGGGGGATGGTGGCACCTCAATGATATATTGAAGGGGCAGATGACAGCTGCCTTGGCTACCCTTGAAGTAGCGGCGAATAACAGGGAAATGATACTTCGCAATATGCATGATAAGGCGGTCAGGAGCATAGAGAAGGGAAAAATGGAGGCGCCTTATGCTTTTATTTTCCCACCTAACCAGAGTGATCCTAACACGGCTTACAGGTTCCTCAAGACATTGAGTGATATGACTGTGGAGATTAAAGTAGCTGAGAAGCCGTTCAAGGTAGGTGAGGTTACTTATCCTAAAGGTAGTCATGTTGTGTTTGCGGATCAGGCAGCTCGTCCTTTCCTCATCAGTTTGTTGAGTAGAACCTACTATAGGGATAATCTGTGGGTCAGGACGCCTGATGGGGTTCCTATGATGAACTATGATTTTGCGACCCAGACTATGGCTGAGTTCAAAGGAATATCGATCATTGAGGCAGAGGAGGTCCCTGTTGGGGTTTTCAAGAAGGTTGAGCCCAAAGCACCTAAGGGAGAGCTACTGGGAGAATCAAAGTACGGATACCTGATTGACTGCAGGATAAATGATAGCTTCAAGGCATTCAACAAGCTAAGCAAGCTAGGCGTTGATGTGAAACGGTTTACTGAGCCAGTGAAGGTCGGTGAAGCTTCGTATCCAGCGGGTATGTTCCATGTGTCTGGGGATGAGAAGAAATTAAAGAAAGTAGCCAGAAGCACTCATCTCAAGCTTATCCCGTTGGACAAGGCGTTAAAGGAGGATTCCAAGGAGGTGAAGCCTCTGCGGGTCGCCATGTATCAGCGCTACTGGGGTGGAAACATGGATGAGGGATGGACAAGATGGCTTCTTGAACAGTTCGACTTCAAATACACCACGGTGATGGATGAAGAGATCAAAGCAGGTCTAGAGAAATACGATGTTCTGATACTTCCAAGTGATCCACCGGCATTAATCACCGGGGAGAAGGTAGAGGAATATTATGAGAAACGGTACAAGGGAGCCTACTCTGCGCCTGTTCTTCCTGAGAAGTACAAGTCTGGTATCGGTGAGGATGGGGTCAAGAAGATAAACGAGTTCGTCGAGAATGGTGGAACAGTTATCACCCTGTATGAGGCATGTGAGTTCGCAACTGAAAAACTGGGCGTACCTGTGAGAAACACTTTGAAGGAGATGGACCCCAAGAAGTTCCACTGCCCAGGTAGCACCATATGGGTAAACATCGACAACAATCATCCATTAGGCTATGGTATGCCTGAGAAGGGATTGATCTTGTTGAGAGGAAACCACGCTTACGCGGTGAAGGGAAACCACAACAATGAATACTACAAGGTCGTTGTGAGCTACCCTGAGGAGAATATGATGCAAAGCGGATGGCTCATCGGTGAAGAACATCTCGCCCGCAAGGCAGCGCTGATAGAGGCTAAGAAGAAGGAGGGAAAGATAATCATGTATGGTTTCCAACCCCAGAACCGGGCATTAACTGATGCTAGCTTTAAGCTCTTCTTCAACGCCCTATTGGGTTAAAAAAAAATCCTCATTTATTTTGAGAGGATTATATCTCTTGTTTTTAGCTCTCCGTCTATGACTATTTCTGCAAATAGCTCACGTTTGGCTTGGCAGATGGGGCACTTGTATGGAGGGTCTTCTCGTAGAACGGTGTAACCGCATTGTTTACAGTAAAGCAATCGTCTATCTGTAGGATTGGCTTCACCGGTTTTCATCGATTCTCCGGACTCTTCTTCTCCAAATCCGAGTGAAGCCATCTGTTTCTCCATGGGACGCCTTTCAGGTATTGACTCGGGCTTCTCACCCTTATAGACGGCTTCGTTGACGTATAGAGCGCAGTAGCATTGACCATATTCTTCGATATCAGGCTCCCTGTAGTCACAGGGACAGATTATGTCCCTGTCTTTCTCTATGTCACCTGACGCGATCCGACATGGACAGCTGGGGTATCCGTATCTTTCCTCGTTCTCTGCGAGACCCTTTAAAAGATCATTTAGGAGATCTGGGTCCGGGCATAGATGCATCCTGTTTTTGGTTGCGTCTCGCATAGCCCGTTTACGTGCATCTTCGATAGTGGTCATAGTTCAAGAGCCTCGAGAATCTTATCCTTCTTGAAGCCTTGTATTACTGTGTCATCGTTGAAAATGATTACTGGGAAAGCTACTGGTATGTTCTTTGCCTTTAATTCATCTATCGCGGTCTTCTGATCTTCTTTACTGCACTTATCTAGGTCTAGATACTCGTATGTTACTCCTTTCTCTTTCAAGAGTGCCTTGGTTTTCTTGCACCAGCCGCAAGTACTTAAGGTATAAAGGAAGACCTTGTTTTTCGTGTTTGATCCTTCTATTTTTGTTGTTTTCATTGAATAATAACTCCTTAACTTGAGTACGTTTTTGCAGATTATAAAGGTGCCAGCGTTAAATGCTCTTTTATGGATCTTGTATCAATTCTTCCATGATAGCAATGGGTGGAAAAAAGAAATATACTGGATACAAGGCATACGATTTTCTTGAGCCCGGATTCGATTACAAAGAATTCAAGCTAGCCAATCATCCCAGACTCAAACCCCACTATGTACCTTTGAGCAAGACCGAAGAAGAAAGATATCAGAGTTTGGTTGAGAAATCTACTCTAGTTGATTTACATGAACATCCCGTGCTCTGGCCTGAGGACATGAAAGATGTCCCTGAACTGCATAGGCTGGGGCGCCAGTTTACGGCATATGAGGCGTTGAGCGGGAGCCATCTTGACTGTGTTTTTGAGAATATGATGGATGGGATGGCTTATGTCACAAGCTATAGTGGGTGGAAATGGATGGATGTAATCCATGATCTGGGAATAAGGCTTAGTGATATTGCCCATCAGGATACGGTGGCTCACTGTCGGACGGTTCAAGATATCAAGGATGCTAAAGAGCAGGGTAGAGTAGCCATGGTCTTCTGTTTGGAGTCAGCTACCCCCATCGAGAATGAGCTGGATCGCATCGATGTGTTATATGGTCTGGGTATACGTAGCATGGGAATATGCTATAGCGAGTCCAACATGCTGGGGGGCGGTATGGGTGAGAGCTTCAAGGACAGTGGATTAACTGATTTTGGTTATGATGCGGTTAAGCGGATGAATAAGCTGGGTCTGCTCATTGATATTGGGCATACAAATGATAGGACCGCCATCGAGACTATTATGGCGAGTGATTACCCCATCTATGATAGTCATAGTGGGCCAGCGGCAATAGCTCAAGGACATACCAAGGGGGATGAGGTTCTGCAGGCTCTCTCGGAGAAGGATAGTGTTCTCGGTGTCGGCGGCGCGGGTCAGGGATTAAGAACCGAGAAGCATCCTGTGGGGAGTATTGAGAGCTATATGGAGTGTGTGGAGTATTGCATCGATTTGATGGGTATTGACCATGTGGGATGTGGCCCAGACTCGTTATATGGGGCTCATCAAGATCTCTACAAGGTATGGTTCCCACGGAGACAGGGAAATTATAAACGTGAGGGTAGGAAGGCTGTCACTCCGTATCCTGTTCCAGCTGAGGTGGCTGATCCCGGGTATGTGAAGGGGCTTGAGAACCCTAATGAGTATGTGAATGTCATGCGGTGGATGATCAAACATGGGTATAATGATGAGGAGATCCAGAAAATAGTGGGTAGAAACGCCTTGAAGCTTCTCGAAAAAGTATGGGTTTAAACTGGTTACCAACACGCTTTTTGTCAATATTTCCCGGTTACTCTACCACTTTTTTGCATATGTTTTGATCCAATCTGGGCGGTTCTGTGGAGTTTTTACTTGAAATAAGCATTTTTCGGGTATATTTTTTCTCCCCCCCCCCCCTTCCATTGGCGGCTATTCTATGATGTGTTTATTTTAGTACGACGATGTTGCTCATGCCGTGTCTTTTTCGTTCTATTATTTTTCTTGCTTCAAGGCGGTCGAGTAGTAGGCTTACTTTGCTTTTTGAGAATCCTGTTTGTTCAACGATTTCGCCTTGGAATATGGTTCCCTCACTGTCGATTAGGAGTTTTAATAGAGTTTGTTCATCTTGGTCGCTGGTCTTTTCAAGTAACTTGTCCAAGTTTAGCGTGGATTTTGTCACGTTATCGTTTAGTAGGTAGATGATTGTTCCGCCTAGGATTATAATTTGAAGTGATGATGGTGCAAGTAGTTTGATCGCTATTACTAGTGTTGATAGTGTGATAGCAAGGGAAGCAAGTTGTCTTTTATTGTTCATCAGTTTTCACTCAGTTATCTATGATCTCTAACTCTGGCTTAGTTACCTGATAGGTCTCCATGTTGACACTAGCTACTACCGATGGTTGTTCATCAAACACAAAGAAGACAATAGCGTACTCTACACTCTTCTCCTCTTTGAAACCATCAATACTCTCTGTGACTGCCGCAGAGTAATACATTACCCTCGCACCGTAATCGCGTCCATCTATCGCAGCCATGACAGTTGGGTCTAATGCCGCTGCCTCTACTGCACGTAGGTCTTTCTCGGTTAGCTCTTCTGGTTGTTGAAGATCGGCTTTTAGCCAGATATAGTCTGTTCCATTCTGGGTTAAGGGGTATTCTTCGGTGAGGGTAAGCATCCATATGTCACCTTCGTCCCTCTTAGCGTTCAGGGTGTAAATAGTTCCTAGTGCTAAACCAATTACGACGAGTATCAGTATTTTTCCAAGTCTGGAGTTTTTTATTTTATTTATCATTGTTTTCTCCACGGGGAACTGACCTTGACAGCATATGGTGCTTTGTTTGAAACTAGTTTAAGACCATATGAGACTGTCGATCAACTAAAATCCGAGACCCATCTGGCTACATTGGTCCAGTATTTTGTGATGCCTAACCTTGTATTTGCACCAGATGTTATCGAGTTTTTCGGCATCCTCACCGATACTATCTAGTACACAGTGGAGAACCTCATGGTTTATGGCCATCTCAACTTCATCTTCGGTAACTATGGTCCCGTTGAACTCGGCTGCATACTCGTATCCACCAAAGAAAAGGTAATACTTGCCATCATCTGTTACAGTGGCTCCGTTGTGCCCGATGATGACTATTACGTCTTCGTGGAATTCCATTTAATTTTCCTCTGGTTCTTACATGCTTCTGAATGCTGGTATAAAAACTAGATTTAAGGAGATTATTGAAAGGTAATTAGAACCATTACTCTATAATTCTGGAATTATTATGGTAAATCATTGAATTGAAAATTAAGGATAAACCGGTGGAGTATGTCAGTGAATTGTGTTAATTTTCTCCATAAACTCGTTAACATTGACTTTTTTGTCGGTAACCGATGATTCAATTGCCGCAAGCACGACTGATAGGGTTTTCAAATGGTCTTTTCCGCTAGTGGTTGGAGGTTTGTTATTTTTCAGGCATTCTATGAACTCCTCAAGCAACATTACGGTATCGGTGTAAAATGGCTCGATGGGTCCTGTATCAATTTGCGTTAGAGTTTCTGCGGATTGGGTTGCTGTGTAGATCCCGTCTTCTCCGAAGAGTTCTTTCTGGACAATGATTCCGTTTTCAAGATCGGTTCTCCACCTGAAATCTATACCTTCCTTCATACCCTCATTGCCAGATATCCATGTTCCAATATAGTTTACATGCATCCCGTTGGTTAATTTGAGGTGCATTGATACATTGGAGTCCTGTTTGTATGGGTTTGTCTTCCATTCTGCTGGGTTCCACTCGTAGGCGTAAACTGACTCAACCTCAGAAGAAAACACATAACGTATCAAGTCAAGGTGATGAATAACCTGCTCCAACAAGAATGTGTGAGCCATATCATTACAGTACTGATTCAGAACCATGCCCTTGTAGCTCATGGGATTTCTAGTCCGGATATATGAGAACTGGGAAAAACTTGGTGTCCCAAATCCGCCGGTCTCGAATAACCGTTTATAGGCTTGGGTTACGGGCATGTACCGGAACTGCATCCCAATAATAAGCGGTAGCCCTTTCTCATCTGCTTGATTCACGATATCTTGAGATGAAGCATAGTCTTCTGTGAGAGGTTTCTCAACTAATAGAGGTAAGTCTCTATCGATTAGGGCGACTGCCTGTTGGTAATGAAATTGGGGTGGGGTTACTATTATCGCTGCATCAACATCGGCTTTTCGTACCGCTTTATCAAAATCAGTGAATCCAGCAACATTCGTGTCTTGATTGATCTTTTTGATGTTATCTATGGCTCTCTGATCGATGTCAACATAGGCATTAATCATACAATCGGAGTTATCTTTCACAACACGTGCCCATGACCTTCCACGTAATCCACAGCCAACTAACATCAGTTTAATCAAGGTATCCCCTTATCCAAATCGGCTGTTACCAATTTAAAACATACACACCGAAAAACCTTGAAACATCTCCGTCGAAACCGTGATATAAAATCAATAACCCTCTATCATCTATGAACTGCGCCCGTGCACTCCTAGAGATGCTTAAAAATTATGAGACAGAGCATGTATTTGGATTACCTGGTGAAACTACTCTTCCTTGGTACAAGGAATGGCTGGATTTTCCCGAGATTAAACACATAATGGCGAGAGATGAAAGGTCTTCAGCGTTCATGGCTGATGGTTATGCAAGGTTCAGCTTTAAACCGGGGATATGTGAGGCGCCCAGCGTTGGGAGTACTCATGTCTTGCCGGGGGTGGCTGAGGCGTATAAGGGCTCTTTGCCCATGATCTTCTTTACCTCTGATATTCCGCTTCATCTTGAGACCAATAATATGCTCACTGGGCTGGATCAGACCAGTATGTTCAAAGGGATTACCAAGGAATCCATCACCGTTACCAATCCTGATCAGATACCCCACACCATTAGGCGTGCATTCAGGGTAGCAACCTCTGGGAAACCCGGTCCTGTTCATATCAGGCTACCCTATGATGTTCTTCAAGGAGAGGTAACTAACCCACAGCTATACGCCCAAAAAGACTTCACAGGGTATCCGGGACACAGACCTGTAGCCGAGACACGTAAGATCATTGAGGCTTTGAAACTATTGGGAGAAGCAGAAAACCCTGTAATAGTCTGTGGTCAGGGAGTCCTGTATAGTCAGGCTTGGGATGAGGTAGTAGCATTTGCAGAGCTTTTCACTGCCCCAGTCGGGACAACCATAAATGGTAAGGGCTCTATGCCTGAAAAGCATCCTCTGAGCATCGGGGTTATAGGCGCTAGAGGTGGGACAAGCCTCAGTAACAGGGTTCTGTGTGAGGCTGATCTCGTTTTTTTCGTTGGGAGCAGCACGGATAGCGCTGGTACCGATAAATGGACAGTACCACCAAGGGACACCAGTGCGAAGATCATACAGCTAGATATCAGTGAACAGGAGGCTGGGAACAATTACCCAGTAGAGGTTATCCTGATCGGTGATGTTAGGGCGACTCTCGAATGGATGCTGGAGCTAACAGAGACCAGCCCAAGGGAGATGATGAAGCTACCGCGAATCCAGAAGCTCCTTGAGGAGAAGAAAAAACATGATGAATATGTAGCGGGAATGGCTGAGAGCAATGAGGTACCAATCCACCCTGTGAGGTTCATCAAAGAACTAGCCCAAGCGCTTCCCAAGGATAGATGCCTCGTGATGGATGTGGGGACCAGTGCAATCTATACATCAACATTCTACAAGGTTCCAGAGGCTGGGAGAACCATGGCGTATAACTTTGCTATGGGTAGTCTCGGGTATGCTTTGCCAACGTCTGTTGGGGCTAGTGTCGCGAGACCTGATAGCTGTATAGTTGGATTGGTGGGAGATGGTAGCTTTGGGCTCGCGGCTGCAGAGTTGGAGACCATTGCCCGTATGGGGTTGAATAATAATATCATTGTGATGAACAACAGCAGCTTCGGATGGATAAGGGCGGAGTGGAGGCTCAGCTATGGTCAGAAGTATGTGGATTTTGCGACCAACTTCAAGGAAGTTGATTACATGAAGATCGCGGAAGGATTCGGATTGAACGCCCAGAGGATAACCAAGCCAGAAGAGCTGGGTAGTCTCAAAGAAGTATTCGACAATGATGAGCCCAGCTTTACTGAATTAGTGCTCCAGCCAGAAGACCAACTGGTACCTCCAGTGCCAACGTGGATTAAGAAGGCTGAGAAACAGGGCGTCAGGCATATAAAGTGATGTATGATGCCTAAATTTCCCGTTACTCAAGCTACTTTATTGTTGGATGAGAAGTGTGCCGAGTATACCAAGCATCTTTATGATTACAGTAAATCCGGGGCTGTGGCTGCGGCTGAGATAATGGATGTCTCGGAGCACGCCATGATAAAGACACTGATAATGGAGGACAGTGATCATAAGCCTTTCATCATATTGATGCATGGGGAAAAAGAAACCAGCTTGAAAGACCTTGCCAGACAACTGGATACCAAAAACGTGAAGACTGTCAGTATCAAGGATGCCCAGAAATACTCTGGATACATGGTTGGAGGTATTAGTCCTTTTGGCACCAAGCGGGAGCTAAAAGTCTACGCCGAGAAAACGATCCTCGATCTACCTTACATATACATCAATGGAGGAAGAAGGGGCTTCATCCTAGGCATGAAGCCAGATACCCTCATCAGGATACTTGATCCAACGCCTGTGCATGTAGCCAGATAATCAACTGTAAACAAGGCATAGCTTGCCTTATTTATTCAGGGTAGAAACACAGCGTATGTTACTCGTTTAACTCGTTTTCGTTTGAAATAGTTTTTATCTGAATACCTGATTATCACGGTAAACGGTGAAACCTTTGGAGAAATATGAGAGCATACTAATCAAGAATGGGTTCCTCCTCACCATGCAGGGAGAGGGTGTCGGCTCAATAATCGATGGAGCAGTAGCCATTGAGGGACAGGACATCGTAGCAGTAGGAAAGACAGACCAAGTAATCAAGGAATACAGCGGCGCAGAGCACATTATTGATGCACATGGTAAGGCGGTTCTACCCGGCTTTGTCGATGGGCACATCCACACTGGACTCAGCCTAGCCCGTGGACTGGCACAGGATGTACCGGAAATCGAGTGGATGCTGAAAACCATGGCACCATTCACAGCCTACTATACCCCAGAGCACAGCATAATTGGATCAAAGGTGGGGGTACTTGAAGCAATGAAATCAGGAACCACTACCTTTGGTGAGATAGGAGGCAACATGGGTCCAGTAGCGGACAAGGTGTTCATCCCATCTGGGGTCAGGGCTAACCTTGCTAATACCATCAATCAGATTGGTCCTGAGAGTAGACCCGATCCCAAACAGCTCTACATATTCTTCGAGGATATTGGTGAGAGAAAGTTCAAGGAAGGTATCGAGCTCATCGAGAAATACGATGGAGCAGGAGACGGCAGGATCACAGGCATACTCAGCCCCCATGGCTCCGATATGATGAATAAGGAACTGCTATTGGCGGTTAAGGAGAAAGCCAAGGAACTCGGAAAACTAGCCCATATTCACGTAGCACAGGGTGGACGAGAGGAACTCCAGATGAAAATGCGTTACGGTATGACCACCATCAAGTACCTCGACAGCATCGATTATCTTGATGATCAATTGATCGCGGCTCACTGCCACCAAACAACAGATGACGAGGTAGCGTTGATCGCAAAAAGAGGCGTCAGATATGCATCATGCCCAGCCAGCATCGGAGGCATCGATGGGATCACTCCACCCCTTGGCTTATTCATCATGAGTGGTGGAAAATATGCTACCATCGGTAGCGACCAAGCTCCTGGTAATGGGCATCATAATATGCTAGTGGAGAT